>CAUPHX010000015.1:0-17624 GCA_963511125.1 uncultured Deefgea sp.
CCGATTCGACTGGGTTCGCTGGATGAGCGAGCTGTGAAAGGGGCAAAAAACGATTATTTAACGCTAAAAGTGTCACCCATGTCGTTGAATTAAAGTGTTACCTTGATCTTTCAGATAGCCTCTCTCTACCTGTTGTTGCTGATTCTCGAATATGGCCATCGCCGTTTTCATGTGCAAGAAGCCAAACTTCCGATAGAAGGACTCTTTGACCTGCACTGCGTACAAGATGATTTTCTTGTGATCACGCGAGACTTCGACCAGATGAGCAACAACTTGCTTGCCAAGCCCGCTACCCTGACGACTTGGCATTACAGCAATATCGCAGATGTACGAGCAATCGACTCCATCGGCGAGCGCTCTGCCTGCGGCAACTAACTTGGAGCCTTCGTAGACGAAACACTTGAACAAGCTGTTGGAGAAGACCTTTTGCAAATGTTCTGGTTTCTTGTCGCCTAAGGGGGCGGCTCTGTACAGGGCGGATAGTTCATCCCAATCGACAGAGTCTTCGGTGTACTTCCATTCGAGCGTCATGCAAATACTCCTTGGTGAAGTCTAACGATTAAACTAGCCGGATGGCCGCCGCGCGATATATCAGCGGCGATGCCGCGTCCCGTCCAGTAAGCTTGAATTCATTTTTAAGTTTGGTGACAATAAATAGAAATACGAAGCCTGTATTTACAAAATTAAGGTGATAAATCTGGTTTTTTTACAGCGCAGAAATAGCAATATCAATGACATCATTTAGGCGCTGTGAATGTTCGGCTCCACCATATCCACGGCCTAATACGCGCAAGCCCTGAATCGTTGCCACAATGAATCGCGCCAAGGCGATAGGTGATTTATCCGCCGCGATTTCACCCTGTTCCTGTCCTCGCTGCATCAGCGCGGTGAGCGCGGTTTCTAAGGCGGCAAAGTGCTCTGCCAATAAGCTAGCGACCATGCTGTCGCGCCCACCCAACTCCAATGCGGTATTCGCCACTAGGCAACCACAGCAGGCGACATCGGCCATTTCATCTTGGACGATTTGCAATAACAGCAAGCGCACACGTGATATTGCTGAGCCATCTTCGGCTAGCAGCGCAACATTCGCGGCGGTCTGGCAATGGTAACGGCGCAAGGCATGCTGAAACAGACCCTGCTTGCTCTCAAACGTGTTGTACAAACTGCTACGCGACAAGCCAGTTCCTTCGACCAAATCCTGCATCGACGTGGCGGCATAGCCTTTTTTCCAGAAAACGCGCATGGCCGCATCAGCGGCATCATCAAGATGAAAATGGGGGGTATGCATGGTATTCAACACAATAAAAAGAGGGGGGAATCGTCGCCTGTTGCTGGGCTGCGACGGGCTAGCTGACAGTCGTTTGAGTATGCACGGCATCTAGCTCGGCGATCAAGCCCTAGATTTCCTGATTTCCATCGCTGGGATTGGCGTCATCTCACGGCTGTCACGCACGCCAAAATCTAATTTGGAACAATCATTCCAGATGTTGTATGATACAGCAGAGATCAAGCACTTTGGTATTGCTAGACAAATCAACAGCTCCTTTTTTCTCCGCTATTCATTGCCCCTTTCCGATCAGATTTGTTGCGACAGCCCACTTTATTTCTATTGAGTCATATTCTTCAGCCGCGTTTTGATAAGCAATCAGCTTTCCCACCACTCACACAGGAATCGTCATGAGTCAAAATACTAAACCAGCAGGTGTTTTTCTCCTGCTGGCTATTCTTCTGTTGTCACTTAATTTGCGGCCAGCCATTGCTGCGATTGGACCGCTGATTCAATCCATTACTCAGTTTACGGGCGTCAAATCGGTAGGCATCAGTCTACTGACGACTCTTCCCGTGCTGATGATGGGGCTGGGAGCAATTTATGCGGGGCGAATTCGCCAGACTTTAGGAGAGCGAGGCGGCATTGCAATTGGCGGTACCGTCATCACTGTTGCCTGCCTGATGCGTTTGTGGGTAGATAGCCGCTACACCTTATTTGCTAGCGCAGTCTTAGTTGGATTGGGTATTGCGGTGATTCAGGCGCTACTGCCAGGTTTTATCAAGCGTAATTTTGGAACGCGTACTAGCAGTGTGATTGCACTGTATTCCACCGGCATCGTCGCGGGAGCTGCCATTGCTTCAGGTACCGCATCTTGGCTTGAAGACCAATTCGGTTGGCTAGGCACTCTGGCCAGCTGGTCGCTACCTGCCATTGTAGCTACCATATTCTGGCTATTGGCATCGCAACGCAGCCAACATGAAGGATCCAGCAATGCACCACTCGCCTCTCGGAGTGTACCGTTCTGGCGCATTGGTCGCTGCTGGTCGTTGTTGCTGTTTTTTGGCATTGGCACAGGTGCCTTTATGTTAGTGATGGCTTGGATTTCGCCGTTTTACATTGGTTTAGGTCTAACTAAAGGTACTGCTGGATTATTGCTATCGGTACTGACTATTGTCGAAGCCTTGACCGCGCTGTGCTTATCGCTGGTGATTGGCCGTTTCCCTGATCGGCGCGGCCTACTGGTGACATCGCTGTTATTGGTCGCAGCTGGTTTTGTGATGCTGATAGTGGCACCACTGCTAATGCCTTACTTTGCTGTTTCGCTACTGGGCATAGGTATTGGAATCTTGTTCCCACTTTCTATTATTGTCGCCATGGATCATCTGAAAGATCCAACACTAGCGGGTAACTTTACGGCCTTTGTACAAGGTGGCGGCTTTATTATTGCTAGTCTAGTGCCATTAACTGCGGGTAGCCTGCGCGATGTATTTAATGATCTGTCCTATATCTGGTTGCTAATGACGATTGCCAGTCTTGGTATGCTAGTACTAGCCGTTCGTTTCTCACCACTCAGCTACCAACATTTCCAGCAGGATCTGTCCGAAGTGCAGCTCGGTGCACTCCAACCTGCCTGATACTGTAAGATTGTATTGACTTTTGCCAGTGCTGTTCGGCCTTTGCTGACTCTCAAGCCCACAAAATTAAACGGGGGATATTTGTTGCATTGCACATACTTTTACACGCTGCAACATGAATTGTCTTTCAACTCGTATCGAATCGGGTATACGATGCGATCCACTTATCTCATCAACCGTACTGTAAAAGGAGAACCATCATGCAAAACACCACTATATTCTCCGCAGTCCGCGCCTAGGTTGATCGAGTCTTTTCTGTTGTAAATTCCTCGTTTTGCCCAAGGCCTCGGCCTGCCACATCAAGCATTTTTAAAATCTGATATGGATTTATCATGGGCAATTACGTTCAAAATTTGTCTGAGCGCGTTAACCTCATCGCGGCTGCAGACACCTGGATCGAAGGCGACGCGATCCAACAACTCCAAAACACCGCCAAATTACCCGGCATGCACTCCGTGTCTGGCATGCCCGATCTGCATCCTGGTCGTGGCTATCCGGTTGGCGCGGCTTTTTTCTCAACAGATCATATTTATCCAGCCTTAATTGGTGGTGACATTGGCTGTGGGATGGCACTCTGGCAAACCGATTTAGATACCAGAAAAATCAGCATCAGCAAACTCGAAAAGAAAATCGGCAATCTCGATGGCGCTTTGGGCGAAGAGTGGCAAGCGCTGATTGCCAGCCAGCTGCCTGCCGAAATTGGCTTTCGGCAAGCACTCGGCACCATCGGTGGCGGTAATCATTTTGCCGAATTGCAGTGTTTCGACGAGATTCACGATGCCGATGCATTTCAAGCACTGGGCTTGAACAAGGGGCAGTTACAACTATTGGTACACAGCGGATCGCGTGGCTTGGGGCAATTTATTCTGCGTCAACATATTGATCAGCATGGTCATCAAGGCTTGCTGGCCGACTCTGCCGCATGTCGCAATTATCTGATCGAACACAATCAAGCGGTGCGCTTTGCCGAAGTGAATCGCCTGCTGATTGCGCAACGCATTCTGGCCAAACTCGGCACGGACGGCACGCAGATCCTCGATGTGAATCACAATCTGGTATTGCCCGCGCAAATGCATGGCCTGCAAGGCTGGATTCACCGTAAAGGCGCGACTCCTGCTGATCAAGGCGCGGTGGTGATTCCTGGCTCACGCGGCGATTACAGCTATCTGGTGTTACCCATTGCCAGCGATATTAGTCTGAATTCGCTTGCGCATGGCGCCGGTCGAAAATGGATGCGCAGCGAATGCAAAGGCCGTTTAAGCCAGCGCTATACGTTTGCGCAATTGAGCCGCACCAAGCTCGGTAGCCATGTGATTTGTGCTGACCGTCAGCTGATTTATGAAGAGGCACCCGAAGCCTACAAGCCGGCTGAAAACATCATCTCAACTTTGGTCGGCGCGGGTTTAATCAAAGTGATTGCGCGGCTGAAACCAGTACTGACTTACAAAACACGTGGGGAGTGCTGCGAATGAGCTTAATTCAAATTTCTGCCGCACAAGGGCCAATTGAATGCCAGCTGGCCGTCGCCAAAGCGTTGCGGCGATTGGCACAAGAGGTTGCACAGCTAAAGCTCGCGCTGGATATTATAGAGCAAGAAGTTGGCGATAAAACAGGTACGTTTCGCTCAGTATTACTGAGCGTTGATGGCGAAGGCGCTGAAAGTCTGATCCAGCAATGGGAAGGCACAATCCAGTGGATTTGCGCCAGTCCATATCGACCCAAGCATTTGCGTAAAAACTGGTTTATTGGTGTGTTTCGCTGCGCGACACCAGAAGCAAACTTATCCAATGCGATTCGTTTTGAAACCACGCGTTCTTCGGGTCCCGGTGGGCAGCATGTTAATAAAACAGAGTCGGCGGTCCGGGCAACGCATATCGCAAGCGGTATTACGGTAAAAGTACAAACCGAGCGCAGCCAGCACGCCAATAAACGGCTTGCCGAGCAACTGATCGCCCACCGTCTGGCCTGCCGCGCAGCAGACGAAATTGATATGCACCGTGCTGAGCGGCGCTTGCAACATTACCAGATCGAACGCGGCAGCCCGAAGCGCATTTTTAAAGGCGAGCGATTTATTGAAGGCCTAATTTAGCCTGTATTGCCATGTAGATCATGTTCTTCTGCATGGAAATGCTCTAACGGTCGAAAACAGATAAGGATAAAAAATGGGTAAACTCGGTTTGAGAGAAAAACGCTGGAAAGAGATGTATTTGCGCTCAGAAAAACTGGTTCGTGCTCAGCAGCTCGGTTTTGACTATCCGCGCGTCAGTGAGCAGCAATTAATTCAGGATGAAGAAATGGCGCAACGATTAGATCGCACCAGATGAATTCGGTAGCGTCATTTTGGACACATTATTGGGAAAATTGGCAATTTTTTTCCAATCAAATAAGGTATAAATGCTACTTTTTAGTCAATTCAAAAAGTGTATTACAAACCGCCATCTTGAAAACATCAGCCAAAATATTGGCTAAAACGACGCGAGAAATTAGCAACTTCTTGATAGCCTAATTCACTGTCCACTTCTGCGACTCGTTGCCCTTGTCGTAAGCGTTCGCGGGCGACTTGCATTCGTATATCAAATACCCGCTGCGCGGGCGCGCGGCCGTACAGGCGCTGACAAGAACGATGCAATTGGGTATTGCTCAAACCAACTTGCCGCCCTAATTCAGCTACCGACCAATTGGCGGCTGGCTCATGGCGAATGGCATCCAACACTTGCATAAGCGCTTGCTCGCGCTCGGGACGTGCACTGGCTAAACCCAATAAGCTGAAAGTGTCACACATTCAGCAGCAAAAATACACTACTCAAAGTCAGTCCAACTGCGCTAGCGCGTTGGAAGTAGGGGACTGAACGTTTGATGCCCCAGCTTAACCAGATCAATTCACCTAGATGCAAAATAGCGGATGCGATGAGCATGCCGATGACGAATGAGGTGGATTGCGTGTTGCTTGGGATCTCTGCGCCATGCACGATGCCATGTAGCAGGCCACTTGCGATGATAATGCTGGTGATCGCCCAATTTTGCAGTTGTCTTGATAAAAGCAATGATAGTCCGAGCAAGCCAACTGAGAGTGAGACTAGGTATTCGGCGCTAGGTATTAAGTAATATGGGATTGATGTGTATACACCGATGCTTAAGCTAATCAGGAATGCAAGCATCAGTGTGAGTTGCTTTTGTATATTGGCTTGCGTTGCGGCTAACATACCAACGGCTAACATCGCGAGCAGATGATCGGTGCCTAGCCATGGGTGACTAAAGCCACTCATTAAACTATCGGCATGCCCTTGTGGGTGGGCAAACGCCATGGCAGGCAATACCAACAATGCCCATGCTAAAGTCTTGAGCTGAAGTTTCATTTTGGCTCCGTGTGCCCAACGAGGGCATTGATAGTTGATGTATTCACTTGCTGGCGACTTAAAATTCAAGCCAGTTCAAATCAAAGCATTTCTTTTAATTTTTCGAGCAGGTTATCGATTTGGGCTGGCTTGCTCAGCATGCCACTAATCGGTGGGAGATAACTTTGTTTTTCGTTAAGCGAAAAGCGAAAATGCGTATTTTGATCGATGCCGGTGAGTAGCAGAATCGGGGTGTTGCGGATGGATGCATAGCGTGAATCGTCTCGCTCGTCGCGAATTTGGTAGACCAGCTCAAAACCCGCCGTATCGGTTTCCAGCATCGCTTCACTGATGATGGCATCGGGTTTTTCAGCGAGCGCCAGCTTGCGGCCTGCAACGGACGTATGTGCGCATTTAACCTCAAACTCGTGCGCTGCCAATTGTGCGGCAAGGCTTTCGCATGCGGCGGTATCTTTGTCGATGAGTAGGATTTTTTTCATGGTCGATTTCGTCCTACTTCAGTAGTTCGTAAATGACATTGCGTTTTTCCCAAGCCTCATTGCGCTCGTACATATCAATTGGGAATTCCATTTGTTTGAGTTCGACCGGCGCAGCTTGCTGGTCGACCATTCCCAGTGCGAGTGCGACACCGTATAGGATCGCTTCGGGGCGTGGTGGGCAACCAGGGATGTAGTAATTCACGCCGAGTACTTTATCAACGCCACCAGTGACGTTATAGGTATCAAACCAAGCGCCACCGCCGGTCGCGCACGAGCCAATCGCGAAAACGAGTTTCGGGTTGGGAATCGCCTCATAGGCGCGCTTAACGAGCGGTAGTGTTGGTCGAGTGACCGCGCCGGAAATCAGCATTGCATCGGCGTGACGTGGCGAGGCAACCAGCTTAATGCCGAAACGCTCCACGTCGTAAAACGGGGTCAGGATATTCAGAATTTCGATATCGCAACCGTTACAGGCTCCGGTGTTGCAGTGATAAACCCAGATCGATTTCTTGAACATCTTTTTGCAAATATTTTTGAGCATGACTTACTCCTTGGGGCTTGGGCGCTTGTTGTTATTGATTCCCAACTACTCAATGTTGTTGCAGTAATAAACCGTCAAATTGACGCCCTTGAACATTCGCTTGCACAGGTTTTTAAGCATGCTCGGCTCCTATTTCTTGCTGGGACGCTGGTAGTTATCCGACTCTTTAAGCATCTCGGTTGAGAAAGTCTCGGTCGTTTTGCGGATCAGTGCGCGTTGTTCAAGGTTGTCGTAACGGAATCCCTTGAGGTTGATGCGGTCGATGGCGTTGGTTTTTTCCATTTCGTAACAGCGCCCGCAGCGCTGGCACGTCATCATAAATAGCTCCATCCGTGTGGTAATGTCGTCCTTGTCGTCACAAGCAATCTCAAAACTATTGCTCATCGTGATGGCTTTTTCGGGGCAAATGTCGGCACAGCGGCCGCAGTAGGTACATCGTCCGCCTTCATACAACATCACGCGCAATTCTTGGCAGACATCTCGCACCAAAATACAGCGGGCAGGGCAGTGATCAGAGCATCCACCGCAGCCGATGCATTTTTGATGGTCAAAGATGGGCTGCCCGCGCAGATTTGCCGGAACGGGCGGGCGCTCGTTGGGATAATCCAGCGTCACCACACCGGGCTTCATCACCATCAGGAGTTGCTTGATTTTGCTAGTGAGCCACATGGCTTTCTCCTTGTTCGGGTCAGAAAATCACTGCCGCACTGATGGCTGCCAGCGCGATGACAAAAAGTACGCCGAAATAGCGAATCGCTTGGTCAATCCGATAGCGCGGGTGTGTCGCCGACAATAGACCAATCAGTAGAAACACCAGGGCTGTCAGCACCAGCTGTAACGCTAGATCGACTAAATAAAACCCGGAGCCTAGTAGCGGCACAAACATAGCAATTGGTAGATATGCATAAAACATTTGCTTGAGCATCATGTAATACTTGAACAGCGCATAGTTCGGGCCGCTGTACTCGATGAACGGGCCGCCGAGTAGTTCTTGCTCTGCTTCGGCGATATCAAAGGGCTGTCGAGCCACAAAAGCTTGTAAGGCAAACAGGCTGACCGCGATCATGACTAAGCCGGGCAAACCAAAAGCGGCCATCGGCGTACCGTAGATGACGGCGGTTAAATCAAGGCTGCCTGTTTTCAATACGCCAAGTAGCAGCACCATGAAGAGAATCGGCTCGACCATGATCATCGTGGTCATTTCTCGACTCGCACCAATCAGCGCGTAAATGTTTTTGCTGGCAAAAGCACCGAGCAAGACCGCCACACCGCCCAGCGTCAGCAAATACACCAGTGAAATCGCATCAGCATATGGGGTCAATGCTGTAGCGCGCCCAGCGACGGGCAGGATGGCGATCACGCAGAGAATCGATGCAAACGCGATCAGTGGCGCCAATCGAAACGGCAAAATACCAGCGGAATCGATATTTTCTTTGCCCAGCAGTTTGAACATATCGTAATACGACTGTGCCAGCGGCGGCCCTTGGCGACTTTGCACGCGCGCCATCACACGGCGTACCACGCCATCGAAAAAGGGGGCAACGGCAAGAAAGAGCACCAGATTGCCGATGACCTGTAGGATGCCGATGATGATTTCGGTAAATGGGCTCATTTTTTCATGCTCTCCAGATGTTTTCTCGACATGGTATCCAGCTCTGCCTTGCTGATCGAGCTGGATTTTCCGGTTTGCAAATCCACGACAGCAACGCGATCCGTACAAGAGAAACAAGGGTCGATGCTGCCCATAATGATGGGGAAGTCGCCAAATTGTTCGTCGAGCAACATCAGTGGCACGGCTTGGAGGTTGGTGAAGGTCGGGGCACGAACACGCCAGCGCTCGGGTCGATTGTTTTCACCGGTAATGACGTAATGCACCGATTCACCGCGCGGCGCTTCAACCACGGTGATGGCATGGCGTTGGGCGGGAATGTTGTCTTTGATTTCAACAAAAATCTCTCCGCCCGGCATTTTGTCGAGGCATTGGCGGATAATTTTGATCGCCTCAAAGGTTTCCACCACCCGAACGACCAAGGTCGACCATACATCGCAGCCATCGAGTACCGGCACTTCGAATTTCATTTCATCGTAAGCGGCATAAGGATGATCACGGCGAGCATCAATATCGACACCACGGGCGCGCGCGACGGGGCCGATCAAGTTCCAATCAATGGCTTGCTGTTTGGTAATCGTGCCGACGCCTTTGGTGCGTTTGTGGACTGAGGTGTCTTTTTCGATTGCACGATAGATGACCAGCAATTCTTCTTCGATTTTTTTCACGACATTCAGAATATCTTCGGCGATATCGGGTGTAATATCGCGCCGCACGCCACCCACTAAAATCATGCCGTAGGTTTTGCGATTACCGGTCAGGCGCTCGCACAACCACATGATTTGCTCACGCACGCGCCATGCTTGCATAAAGACGGTGTCAAAACCAATCAAGTGACCGGCAACGCCAAGCCACAGCAGATTGGAATGGATACGCTCGATTTCGAGCATCAAAGTACGGATAAATTCAGCGCGGCGTGGGATGACAATCCCCGCGGCAGATTCAACGGCCTGCGAAAAAGCCGTAGCGTGGACCGAGCCACAAATGCCGCAAATGCGCTCAGCGATGTAAGGCACTTCGTTGTAGCTGACTTGCGTTTGGCAGAGTTTTTCAATCCCGCGATGCGTCATAAAGCCACGGTAGTCGCAGCCTTTGATCGTTTCGCCATCGACATAGACTGCAAAATGCTCAGGCTCGTGCAAACAGGGATGGAAAGGGCCGACTGGTACAATCGTGGTTCCCGGTGGCGCTTCATCAAGTTGGTAAGCAACGTCTTCAGCGCCTTGCGGTACAAAATCGTGCGGTACATCTTTGCGTAGCGGATAAATGCCTTCGGGCCAGTCATCGGCTAGAACTAATTTTTTTGGCTTGGGGTGTCCAGCAAAGCGCAGCCCCAAAAGATCGGTCACTTCACGTTCGGACCAGCCCGCAGAGGGTAGATCGGGCGTGATCGATTCGAGTACGGGGTCGTCAACGGGCGCAGAGGCTCGGCAGCAGATAAAACGATCGCTATCGTCAAGTGCAAAGGTATGTACCATAACCAGAGTATTATCATGGCTTATATTGTCATACCCTACGCTACATAAATAACGTGCTCCGGCGGCACTGATTATTTGGCAGGCCTCACGGAAGACGGTACGTTTCACGTCGATGTAAATGGTGCGCTCATCGGTTTTTTCGACGCAGACCACCTCATCGCGCAGACGGACGATGAGTTGGGCTTCCAGTTCTTTTCTTATCGACATGGGTATTACTCCGAAAAATCAGACGCCGCGCACATTGCCGCCAGTCCATTTCATGAATTTCTTAAAGGCGTCAAAGATGTGGCTACTACGGTAACGATTCATATTGTTTTGCACTTGATAGCCACACAGCCAAACCGGCGCGGTACGCGTTTCGGCGCCGCCAGCTTTGCGCAGCCACAGTGCAAACAGCAGTGCCACACCCAACATCGCAATCATGATCAGCGGCAGGGAAAACGCCACGGCGGTGCCATGAGCCGAAAAACTAATTCCTGAATAGCTTTGCGATAGGGATGCGAAAATTTGAGGCGTACCTAGCGTGTGAGTGAGAACGCCCTCTGAAGTCGCCAGCACCCGAGCAAACAGCTGCACAAAGAGCCAAGGAAAGAAACCCTGCACAAGGCAAATTGCGGCCAGTAACAATTTTGGAGCCAACATGATTTTGCTGACTTCATGGATGTCGTTTTTCTCATTCCACTGAACGCCGACAGAGGTAAAAGTCATGCCATAGAGCTTCACATAGGTCGCAAGCGTCATCGCGCTGGTAACGAGTGCGATCACGCCGAAGATAACGAAAATACCTGCGGCTTTGCCCGATAACAGCGCGGAGCCGACAATCGCCCATTTGCTGGTGAAACCCGAAAATGCAGGTACGCCAGAGACTGCAATCGCCGCAATCCCCGCGATGATGGCGGTGATGGGCATCAGCGCAAACAGACCGCCGAGCTTGTCTAGATCTTTGGTACCCGTGGTGTACTGCACACTGCCTACACAGAGAAAGAGCAGGCTTTTGAAAATGGCGTGATTCAAGATATGCAAGAAAGCACCGAGCATCGCCAGCAGCGCCAAAGTGTGAAGCGCGCTATTGGCACCAAGATAATAACGAGCGCAACCGATGGCCATAATGATGTAGCCGATTTGACCAATCGAGCTATACGCATTCAGGCGCTTGGCGTCGACTTGCTTGAGTGATTGCGACGTACCGATAAAGAGCGTGATCACGCCGATGACAGCGATGAGCATGCCCCAAGCTTGCACTTCTTGTGCTGGCATTGAATCAGGCATCATCCAAAATAGAGTGCGGATCATGCCGAAGACGCCTGTTTTGAGCATTAAGCCAGAGAGCAGTGCGCTGATCGGTGACGGTGCAACTGAGTGTGCGTCGGGCAACCAGAGTTGGCCTAGTGGGAACATACCTGCTTTCATGCCAAAGCCGAGCAAGGTGAGTGCGAGTACCAGTGTGCGTAGCCCCGCATCGGCCATGCCCAGTTCTTCGGCAATTTGATGTAGCGGCGTACCCCAACCGCAGTTAGGCACAATCAGCCCCGCAGTCAACACGGCCAGCCATGCTAATTGCATCAAAATCAGATATTTGTTGGCGCTTTTGACAATAACGGGATCTTTGTAATCAAAGCGAATCAGGAAAAACGACGCCAGCGTCATCATCTGCCAAGCAATCGTAAAGCCAGTACTTAGATCATCCACGCTCACTAGCGCGATCATCCCTGCGATAAATATCGGGTAACAGAAAAAGAAACTACGTAGGCTGTAATGGCGATAGTGATCCATTTCCATATAGCCAATGCAGTAAAATGCGGTGATCGTAGCGACTATAGAAATGAGCGCCATAAAGACGGCAGAAAAACCGTCAACCATTAAAGGAATGGCCAATCCGCCTAAGTGAAGATCAAACATCGCAGGTGCCGCGCCACTGCCGAGTACTTGAACTGCGACGCTAGTCAATACGATTGCAGCAGCCAGAGTGGAAAGAAAATTAAGCATACCAGCCCATTGCCGCTTGCTCGCGAGTAGTGGGGTGATGGCGGCCGAGCACAGCAAAATGAGTATGCCAATTTGCAAGTTTTGGTAGATTTGGTGATCCATTACTGACTCCCTCCTGCGTGCTTGGCGACCAGTGCGATGACCGCCGCGGCGCTATCTTGAATGTCTTGAGTCATTTGCAAGCCAAAGTCGATGTTTTCTGCTGCAATGCCGAGTAGATAGACTTGCTTGCCGTGGCGCTCGAGCAAATCGCCTGCCACGGCCAGTGCAAGCTTATGGGTGGAATAACCGCCACCGGCCTCGATGTCAGCGAGCCGCCCTAGTACCAAGGAGCCTGTCGCCTGACCGCTGCCCTGCACGGCATCGATTAACAACACATGTTTTACTGTGCTGTCGGCAATGCGGAACACGTGGTTTTCTATGACATCTTCCGCATTGATGACCTGATGTGCTGTGTTGTTCTGCAAAGTGGCGGCGAGCTGATCGGCAATGAAACAGCCGACTGCATCATCGCTGCGCAGCGTGTTACCAATGCCAACAATGCTGGTGGGCTGCGCCAAAATTTGCGCAAGATCGAAAGCGAAGCTCATATCTGCTCACCCAAGGTTTTGATTTGCCGATAGGTATAAACCGGACCATCGGTGCAGACGAGCGTACGGCCCACGGCGCAGTGCTGGCATTTGCCGATGCCGCATTTCATTTGGCGTTCGAGCGTAGAGATAATCGAGTCCTCGCTCATGCCACGTTTCAGGAATTCGCCAATCACGCTGTTGAACATCACCGGAGGCCCGCAAACAAAGGCCACGCTATTGTCGACGGGCACATTGGCTTTTTCGATCAGCTGATTGACGTAGCCGACTTCGCCAGACCAGTTTTCTTCGGGGCGGTCGATGGTGATGAAGGTTTCAAAACCCGCGTTTTGTTGCCAAATTTTGATGTCTTCTTGGTACATCAAATCTTTTGAGCTTCTTGCTCCGTAGAGCAAAATAATGCGGCCAAAATCTTCGCGGTGTTGCAGGGCGTGAACAATCGAGCTACGCAGCGGAATCAGGCCGATACCGCCTGCGACGTAAATAATGTTTTTGCCTTTAATGTCTTCAAATGGAAAGCCATTACCAAATGGGCCACGTACGCCGAGTTTGTCGCCCACGCGCAGTGCGTGCAGCGCATTGGTGACTTTGCCGACCGCGCGCACTGAAATATGGAAACGGTCGTTTTCGGGGCTCGGCGGTAGCGAAACGGCAAATTCACCCGCGCCAAACACCGTGCACATAATGAATTGACCCGATTTGATGCGAAACTCACGTTCGACGTCTTTATTGGGGAAGGACAGATAAAAAGTCTTCACCTCCGGAATTTCATCACGGATCTCATCGATATTGACGACTTCGGGGATCGTGACGATGGGGCAGAGGCCGGTCGTTTTGCAATTCCCATTTGCATGGCTGCCATGGCAGTTAGACATCAGACTTCCCCTCCGGTGATTTCGCGGCGGATGTATTGCACGACATTCGGCAAGCCAATATCACCCGGGCAGACCCACTGGCAGCGACCGCAGCCGACACAGCCGGGGCGTAGGTATTTTTTCGATTGCGAGTAGGATAATTTGCAGAAAAAGCGCTTATTGCGGCGGTCTTCCACCGGTTGGCGTGGGTTATGGTCGCCGGCCATGCGGGCGTAGCCTTCAAACGAACAGGAGTCACGCATCCGTAGCCGCTCACACTCGCCACAGGCTGTTTGTGTGTCCTCAATATTGAAGCAGCTACAGGTTGGGCAAACGAATGAACAGGCGCCGCACTCCAAGCATTGGTCACCGATGTATTCCCAGGTTTCCTGTTTCACAAAACCAGTCGTGATGCGATTCATGACGCGAGAAACCCACGCTTTATTGTCGGTCGCCATTTCTGGAAATAGATCGATGCAACGTTCAACGACTGCTTGTTGCTCGACGAGATGTTGCGCGTTGGCGACTTGCCAGTTGTGCGCATCAGCCAAGGCTTGGCCTTTTTCGCTACCCACTTTCAGTAGGTAACCGTCTTGCAGCTTGGTCAAATCCAAGTCGAAGCCTTCTTCGGCATCGGGCCCTGAGTGCGTACAGACACAAAAACATTGGGGGAAAGGGTGAATACAGGTATTGCTAATGAGTAGACATTGGCGGCGATGCGTCAGATACACATCATCGACAAATTCTTGCCCTAAAAAGAAACGATCCAGTGCTTGAATTCCGGCCAAATCACAGGGTCTGAGCCCAAAGAGCACTTTGGGTTTTTCAAAATACTGCTGCTTCATATCAACGCTTTGCGTTTCGGCGTCGTATTTGTATTTCAGGATGCGTTCCATTTGCGGGAACAAAATTTCCTTCACTGGCATCGACGGAATCGGCGCTTCCAAATTCAATGCAGCAACATCACCGAGCTGATCGAAAAATACTTGCTGGGTGTGTGGCTCAACTTGCGGGCCATAGACATCGTAGGTGGCCTGTAGCTCTGTGGCGAGCTGGCTGATTTCCTGCGCTGTTAAAATATACATGGACATGGTTGGATTCCTCGCCGCGCTTTATTCTTGAATCTGGATCGGGATCACGCTTTCTTCGCCGGCTGCGTAGGCGTTTTCATACGGCAGCAGGAAGTCGGAAATCATGTTCTTGATGAAATACGGAATGTAGGCGGTGCCGTTTTGCACATCGGGCGAAATCTTGACCGCGATTTTCATCTGCGTACCGATGCTGGAGCGTACATTCACGATCCATTTGTCTTTGACTTTGAGTTGGCTGGCGTCTTCGGGAGAAATCTCGATATAGCCTTGCGGGTAAAGCCACAGCGTCTGGTCGTATTCGCGGCGCGGCACGATGGTTTTGCGCATCAGATTGTTTTGGTGCCAGTAGTGCTGCGCCTTGCCGATCATCAGCGCGAAAGGAAATTCTGCCGTGGTGGGCGATTCCCAGTATTCGATATTGATCGCGTTAAATTTGCGTTTGCGCGAATTGGGAAAGGCTTTCGGATTCCAGTGCTGACCAAAGCCTTTACTCAATCCCGTATGGCTCAATTCGGCGTAACCTTTGGTATGTGCTGCTAGATCATTAAATACATTGGCTGTATCGGTATACCCAAATTCAATTCCTGAGGCGACTGCAATTTGTTGGAATAGTGCCCAGCCCGGTAATACGCCATGTGGGTTGCTCACATTTTGGTGCGTGATTTGCACGCGGCGATCCGATGCCGTGTAGGTGCCGTCGGTTTCGTTGTAGGCGGGTAGTGGGAAAACCACGTCCGCCAAATCCATAAACGCGCTTTTGTAGGCACAGGCATAAGCGACGAAATCCAGATTAGCGATGCGTTCTTTATCACGGATGATGCCGTCGTCGTGATCAATGACAAACAGCGCCTTGATCGGCGAGTCGGGCGTAGCCAGCGCTTTAAACACGCTATTGCCCAGTTCGCCCGACATGCCCATATCAAAGCTGCCTTGCAAATTGCTAATCCCTGCGACCGGAATCACCGCAGAGTGTTCGTGATCCATGCGGTCGGTCAGCAGCGCGAGATTGGTAATCGCGTCGATGGTTGGGCGATCCAAGCCCGAAATCCCGCTGGAAAATAAAATCACAATCGATCTGGCGTGCTCGAGATGTTTAGCTTCTTCTTCGATGTCTTCATAACGAATGCCGCTGGCGCGTTCTAGTGCCACCGATGAAATACTGCGCAGCGAGGCCACATATTCGGCATAGCCCGGTAATTGGTCGATATTGGCTTTGCGATCATGATTTATCGTGCGAATCGCCAGCAATGCCTTGGCCAGCGCATTGACGAGCAAGCCTTTGGTGCCCGGTTTTTGTTGGTAATGTTGAGTTGATAGTTTGGCAATTTGGGTGCGTGAACTGCACAAGGTCACCACACGAGCACCGCGGCGTTGTGCCGCATGGATATTGCCGCCGATCACGGGGTTTTGCCGCGTGATGTCGGTGCCGACGACCAAAATATAATCGGCTTTGTCGATACTCGTTAGGCTACCGTATGCACCGGGATAGCCAAAAGCGTGTTCCAGCGAGGCCATACTCTTGCGGTGGCCGGCTTCTGCGCCGATACCGCGTAGATTGGTTTTGAATACCTCACGGCAAAGTCGATTCAGCGTATAGCCATCTTCATTAGAAGAGCGCGCGGAGGCCAGCACGCCAATCTCGCCTGTGCTGCCGTCAAATTGCTGCATGCGCTCGGTAACGAGGGCAATCGCTTCGGCATCGCTCGCTGGGCGCAATTGGCCGTTTTCACGAATCATTGGCTCGGTGATTCGCTCATTGGTACTGAGCAACTCATTAGAGTGCCAGCCGCGAATACAGAGCTTGCCCTTGCTGACCGGATGAGCAATCAACGGTGCGACACCGTAAACCCTGCTGCCATCGGTTTTTAGAAATTGCCCACAACCTGTGCCACAGAGATTGCAGACACACGGTTTATAGTTAGCGAGATTCATAAGTCAACGAGCCTTTGCGTAGAAACATTGTCGTTATTTCTCTTGCAGGAAAAGCCAAGTCTTTACGCCGCGTCGTTACGATTACAAATCGTTTGATTACAGGCACTTTCACTCTTCCACTGGTGTTTTTTCCAACAGGCGGCAGGGTGTCTCCTTGACCCGTTGTAGTGAGAAAGTGTAGTGCTACATTTTTTTGAAAGCTTGTGCGAAGTCAAACAAAGGCGTGTTCGACTTTTAAAAAACTCATACTTCAACTTTTATTACAATTGGAATTATTACTATTTAGGCTACCTAATTGGAGGTAGCGCTAGGCGATCCGTGCCGTGTAGGCCGATTGCTAGAATTATCCGAGGGTGAATCAAGGTCATGTACCAATTCTGCAACTCTTGGCGACATGCTCAGCGGCGTTGGCGCGATCGCTCTGTGCTCAAAAGTGTTGTTGCGAAATCAATGATTTGGCGCAACGATTTAGCAGCAAAGACTTGTTAGTCTGTTTAAATCGCGCGTTGAGTCAAAGGCAAACCCATGCATGAATTGAGTCTGGCTGAAAACGTCATCCGCATTGTTGAATCCGCCGCAAAACAGTCGCGCGCTCAGCGGGTCACGCGGGTGCGGTTGGCGATTGGCGCATTGGCGCATGTCGATCCCGATACCTTGCAGTTCTGCTGTGAACTGGCTGCACGACAAACGATGCTAGAGGGCGCTGCGTTTGCCGTTGAACGCACACAAGGGCAGGCACATTGCAATGGCTGTGAACAAGACGTTGTGCTGGATCGTGTGGGTATTCCGTGCCCGCTGTGTGGC
>CAUPHX010000016.1:0-17384 GCA_963511125.1 uncultured Deefgea sp.
ATCCGCGCCAAGCACCAATCAACGGGCACACCATCTATCAGCAAAATACGTTTATCACCATCGACAATCGCAGGTAAATAACGCTGCGCCATGATGGTTTGACTGCCATTTGCAGTTAAAGTCTCTAGTATCGATCCCAAGTTGGCGTCGTCTGGGCGCAAGCGGAAGATACCTGCCCCACCCATGCCGTCGAGCGGCTTCACGATCACATCGCCTTGCTCGATCACAAAAGCGCGAATATCGGCGGGGTTTTGGCTGACCATCGTTTCGGTCGTGAATTCCGGAAACTTAAAAATCGCCAGTTTTTCATTAAAATCACGTAACGCTTGACCGCTATTAAACACATTGACGCCTTGCTCTTCAGCCAAAGTGAAGAGCTGTGTAGCATAATAATATTGCTGATCAAAAGGCGGGTCTTTACGCATCACCACACCAGAAAACTCCCGCAGCGCGATGGTTTCAGTTTCGCCCTCGCCGTACCAATTCTTGCCCGATTCAACATCATGAATTGTTAAACGTCGTACAGCGGCCTGCACCAGGGTGTTTTTCAGGCTGAGTTCATCAATCAGGCAAGTCCAGACCTCATGCCCCCGTGAAACCGCCTCGCGCATCATCACGTAAGTCGTGTCTTTATAAATTTTGAAACTAGCGAGCGGATCAACGACAAACAGAAAACGCATTTTAATTACCCGTGAGGAGTAAGGTGTGAGGAGCAAGGGGAAAAAACCCAAAAATCCACATGTATATTAGCCTAGGTATTATTCAAAAATGGTTACATAGATATACCTATAGCACCGACCCAATCAATGCGCCATTTTCATCACAATCACACCACCCACAATCATCATCGCACCCACTGAGCGCATCACCGTCAACGGGTCATTGAACCACAGCACGCCGACCAAAAATGTACCCGCCGCGCCAATCCCCGTCCATACCGCATACGCTGTACCAATTGGGATGTGCTTTTGCGCCATCCACAACATAAAACCACTCACACCAATCGATACAATCGACGCCGCAATCGCTAGCTTTGGATAGTTGGACGTTTGCGACAACTTAAACCCGAGCGGCCAACCAATTTCGAACGCGCCCGCCGCCACCAAAAATAGCCATGCTTGCGTCATGACCGACATTATTCTTGTTCCAATTCCAGCGAAGCCGCCAACAAGGACAAACGCGCCACCACACCGTAGGCATAAAAACGATTCGCTTCACAATCGGGTGAGCCATCGCAGTCGGGTGTGCTCAAAGGTGTCGCGAAAGCTAAAGGTTTGAAGTGCATACCCGGTGCATTCAGATTTTCGTCGATACCACGGCCCGTGTGCACGCGGTAGAAACCACCGATAACAAAACGATCCAGCATATACACCACCGGTTCTGCAACGCCGTCGTCAACGACTTCCATCGTCGGCACGCCTTCTTGCACGATCACATCGTGTACGGTCACGCCTTCTTTAATCACTGACATTTTATTGCGTTGCTTGCGATTGAGACCGAGCAATTCTTCACCCGATTTCACGCTCATAATCCCCATGCCGTAGGTGCCGGCATTGGCTTTAACGATCACAAATGGCGTTTGGGTAATACCGTGCTCGGCATATTTCAGGCTGATTTTGGCAATCATCGCATCGACTGTGGCAGCGAGTTTTTCTTCGCCTTCACGTGATTGGAAATCCAGACCATCCACATGGTCAAAATAAGGATTAATCACCCAAGGATCGATGCCAATCAACTCAGCAAATTCATTGACCACTTTATCGTAAGCGGTGAAATGCTGCGTTTTGGTACGCGTTGACCAACCCGCATGCAACGGTGGCAACAAAGTTTGTTCGATATTTTCTAGAATAGCCGGAATGCCAGCCGACAGATCATTGTTGAGCAAGACCACGCACGGGTCGAACTCACTCAGATCAGTCCCTAAACCCACCCGATTTTTAACGCGAGTTACCGGCTCTTGCACCATCGTTGAACCATCGGGCAACTCCAACGTCGTCAACTCGGTAATTTCAGGATTCAGGCTACCGATCCGCACCACCATGCCCGCTTGGCGCAGAATTTTGGCCAGCGCAGCGACGTTTTGCAGGTAAAACTGGTTACGCGTGTGGTTTTCAGGAATGAGCAAAACACGACGTGCATCGGGACAATAGCCTTCTAAGGCCATCATCGTTGCTTGCACTGCTAAGGGGTGGAAATCGGGATTTAAATTATTAAAACCACCGGGAAACAGATTCATATCCACCGGAGCGAGCTTGTACGCCGCGTTGCGCAAATCGACCGAGCCATAAAACGGCGGCGTGTGCTCTTGCCATTGATTGCGGAACCAATGTTCAATTTCCGGCTGCGCAGCAAGAATTTTGCGCTCAAGGTCTAACAGAGGGCCGGTTAAGGCGGTGGTCAAGTGCGGCACGCTCATGGCGACTCCGGCAAAAAATTAGAAAGTAATCTGCAAGATATGGCGGCGAGCGTGTCAAATTCAAGCGGCAGTATTACCTAAGCCAGTAGAGGCAATGGGTATATCACGCTATGCATTACAAATTAATGGCTAGATAGCAATACACGCACAAATTCATAAATCAATTGGCATAAGGCGAAAATGCGATGCCTGTTTGAGCGCAGCCAAAGCGGCGATCAGAGCTGGCCAAGGCGTGGCGTAAATCTCGGGATACATACATTCACCCGGCAAATCATGAGTAAACGCCAGATTGTCTTGGCCTAGCGTCCACTGCGCATTCACGCCCAGTTTATTGCCACGCGGATCGCAGCGCGTCCAGCCGTGCTCTTCCAGCCAAACCGCCACCAAACCATGCAGGCAAAACGGCGGATTGGCCCCCGAAAAAGTCAGCCTTTGATAACACAAGCCCGCTGCAATGCCATTGGCTCGCAACAGCGCCACCAGCAAATGACTTTTGCTATAGCAAAAACCGGTTCCCACGGCGAGCACATCCGAGGCGATGCAAGTGACTTCTTCGCGCCCCACATCCAAGCAATGCGAAATCTCATCGCGCACCCACTCAAAACATTGCCGCACCGTCTGATTCGACGTTTCGCCGCGTAAACACAGCGCCAATTGGCGGATATGCGGATGCTGCCAATCGATCATCGCATCGTGCGCGAGATAAGCGGCAAGCTCATGCTCTGCCCGCAGCGAATTGCGTTTAATTTCAGAACAAATGACCGTCATCATTAACGCCGCCAGCGATCACGAAGTAGCTCTAGTGTTTCGTTTTCATCGCGGCAAACTTGTCGGCAATGCGAATTCAACCCGCGCCACCATTCATGATGGGAACGCGCAAAAGCATCATAATTTGTTTGATTTTTCGTCAGAAAAATCCATCCAGCACAAAGCCAGCTCCACATCACACACCTCAAAAAAACCTACCCGATATCGCTATCCTATGTGCATAATGAGCATCTGACTAGCCATGTAAATTAAAACTAACTGTTCTCCAATGAAAACAAAACTACTTCCGGAAGCGCTGATCGCTTTTGAATCTCTCGCTCGACTAGGCAGTTTTACCGCCGCCGCTGGCGAGCTAGGTTGCGCCAAAAGTCATGTCAGTCAACTCATCAGCCAGCTCGAAAGCGAGCTGGGCAGCGTGCTGCTGCTGCGTAGCACAAGGCGCATTTCACTAACCGAATCGGGGCATAAACTACTGCCGCATGCGATGTCGTTACGCGAGCTACTGGGGCAAGTCAGGCTCGATATTGAAGACACACAGCAGCATATTGAGGGCGAATTACTGATCAGCACCACGCCATCGATGGCGCAATATGTAGTTGGCCCTTTGATGGCGCAATTTAGCAAAATTCAGCCCAAATTGCGGATTCGCGTTGATGCCAATAGTCGCTTTCAGGACCCCATCGCCGAAGGCATTGATTTTTGTATTCGCTCTGGCAGAGTCGGCGATGAACGCTTGATCGGCAAACTACTCGGGTACTCGCGGGAAAAACTCTACGCGGCGCCAAGCTATTTAAATCAATCCTCTCCGCTGCGAGCACCGGCAGATTTGGCGCAACACGATATTTTAATTAGCGATGACTACCAAGCGACACGGCAATGGCAAATGCGCAACGGCATCGATAGCATCACCGTCGATTTAGTGCCCGTACTGTGCAGCAACAACAATCCAACCTTGGCAATGAGCGCGGTGGCAGGACATGGCATTGCGCTGCTGCCAGAAATCGTGGGGGAGAGTTATCGTCGGCTTGGCTTGCTACAAGTCTTATTGCCGGAATGGTACGAAAAATCCACGCCAGTGTATTTGATATTCCCGCACCGCGCGACGATGCCACGTAAATACCGGGTGTTTATTGACTTTATCCAGCCCGCACTGCAAGCCCATTTAGCGCAAAATCTATAAATTGGCTTCCGTTCAGCTCGGAAATGCATCATTTTTTACTCATCAGCCCTATTTACTGCCTACAGTAAAAGCCAATTTGTTGGTTTGCAGGTAAAGATCATGCTCAAAGCACCTCAGTGGACTTGCGTATTTTGGCTATGTTGCCTGCTTGGTACGCCAAGCCAGGCTTCTGAAACCCTCATTTACGGCGATGATGATTATCCGCCGATTATGTATAAAGACGCGCAAGGTCAAGCGCAGGGCGTCATGGCGGATGCGGTACATCATTTTGAAAAGGTCAGTGACAAAAAAGTACGGCTAGAACCAACCTCGTGGCGCCGCGCTTATGAATACGCCTCAAGAGGACAAGGCGGCATCATTGGACTGTCGAAAACCAAGGAAAGGCTGGCCATTTTTGATTATTCAGATGTGATCTTAGAAGACAATGTCTATTTAGCCGTGCGTCGTGGCAAAGAGTTTGAATTCAAAACGCTAAACGATTTAAAGGGCAAACTCATCGGCGTGCATCTTGGCGCCAGCTACGGCGAGAGCGTCGATGCCGCCATCAAGAGTGGTTTGTTCTTCGCCGATAAGAGCACGGACGATGTGCTTCGATTCAGAAAGCTACTGCATGGGCGTTTTGATGCGGCGGTTGTCACTCATGGGCAAATCGGCCTTGATGCCATTCTTAAAGCCGACGCTGAATTATTGGCCAACAAAAATGAATTTGTGATTTTAGCAACGCCCTTAGTGCGCGACCCGCTGTATTTGGGATTTGCCAAGAGCATGAAGATGACTACTTTTCTGAATGAATTTAATCAAAGCCTTAAAGCCAATAACAAACCACTATCGGTCAAAAAATAATAGATGTATCTTACCAGCACCCTTATTTTTAAATAGCTACAGCAAAATACCCTAGATCCAACCCTTGCGCTTAAAGAACCAATACGGCGCAATCCCAGACATCACCATCAGCACCAGCGCAGCGGGATAACCCCAGCTTTCGGCGAGTTCGGGCATGTGGGCGAAATTAATCCCATAAATCGAGGCGACCAAGGTCGGCGGCAAGAAAACCACGCTGGCGATCGAGGAAATTTTGATGATTTTATTCTGCGCCAGATTAATCACACCCATCACGGCGTCCATCAAAAAGTTAATTTTGTCGAACAAAAACGCGCTGTGATTATTTAGTGATTCCAAATCGCGCAACGATGCCACGTAAATACCGTGCATTTATTGATTTTATTCAACCTGCACTGCAAGCGCAGTTATCTCAGCTTATTGCTTAATTAAGTTTGCCCGTTTAGCGGCTAGAGCACATGAATTTGGTTTGCAAGCTTACAAGTAGGCACTAAGGTTCAAATTCTTGAATATCGCATCCGGAGCGCATCATGTTCAGCATACTCAAACATGCTCTTTTGCTTGTCCTAAGTGCGCTCAGCATGCATACAGCCACAGCTACTGATGTCTTGATCTACGCAGGAGAGGATTATCCACCGATTATTTATCGAGACCAGCAAAATCAAGCCCAAGGCGTGATGGCACAAACTATCGCAAATTATGAAAAAGTGAGCGGTAAAAAAGTGACTCTAGAACTGCTTTCATGGCGCCGCGCTTATGAATACGCCCGCCACGGTAAGGGTGGGGTGATTGCCCTATCCAAAACGAAAGAAAGACAGGATATTTTTGATTTTTCCGATGTGATTTATGAAGACAATATCAATCTCGTCGTGCGACGCGGCAGTGAATTTCCCTTCACGACACTCAGCGATTTAAAAGGAAAGCTCATCGGCGTTGCCTTAGGCGCTAGCTATGGCGATGAAGTCGATACAGCGATTAAAAATGATTTGTTTCGGGTGGACGTCAACACCAATAACACCGCTCGACTCAAAAAAGTACTGCACCAGCGAGTTGATGCGGCCATCGTCAGCAATGGTCAAGTGGGCCTCGATGCCATGATTAAAGCCGATCCTGAATTAATGGCGCGGAAGAATGAATTTGTCATTTTAGCGGTTCCTTTGGTTCGCGATCCGCTGTATTTAGGCTTTGCAAAAAGCATGAAGATGACTGATTTTTTGCACGGATTCAATCAAAGTCTTAAAACAAATAAAGCTTCATCAAGTGCAAAAAACAATCAATAGTATGGCTACATAGACCTTAATTTTCAAAGCATAGGTAGAAATACCCTAGAGCCAACCCTTGCGCTTAAAGAACCAATACGGCGCAATCCCAGACATCACCATCAGCACCAGCGCAGCGGGATAACCCCAGCTTTCGGCGAGTTCGGGCATGTGGGCGAAATTCATCCCATAAATCGAGGCGACCAAGGTCGGCGGCAAGAAAACCACGCTGGCGATCGAGAAAATTTTGATGATTTTATTCTGCGCCAGATTAATCAAACCCATCACGGCGTCCATCAAAAAGTTAATTTTGTCGAACAAAAACGCGCTGTGATTATTCAGTGATTCCAAATCGCGCAACACTTCGCGCAAATCGACTTCTTGCGCCGTAGCTAACACGCGTGAGCGCAGCAAAAACGACAGCGCGCGGCGCGTGTCCATCAAATCGAGCCGTACTTTACCGTTAATGTCTTCGTGGCCGGCCAATTCGGCCAACGCCTGCCCCATCAATTCATCGGTCATTTCGGCGCTGCGATCCAGCACGCGGCGGCTCACGCCGTCGAGCTGGGTATAAATCGCTTCGAGCACATCGGCGTCGTATTCGACGGCGGCATCGTAAATCGACAAGAGGATTTCTTGCGCCGTCGACACAAAGCCAGGCTGAACGCGGGCACGCAGACGGAATAGCCGAAATACCGCAAGTTCTTCTTGCCGGATGGTGAGCAAACGACCTTGATTGAGCAAAAATGACACCGTCACGTTGCTGTATTCATCATTGTCGTGCGAGAGGAAAAACGAGCTAATGTGCACGCCATTTTCATCGACATAACAGCGCGCCGATTCTTCCAAATCTTTGACTTCTTCGTCTTCTGGCAGCTCGAGTTTGAACACTTGCTGCACCAACTCGCGCTCGGAGTCAGAAGGGTCAACCATATCCACCCACAAGACTTCTGGGCGCGACAAATCATCGGGAACCAGCGCCGGCACTTGAATCAGCCGGCCAGCAGAGAGGACAAAGGCATTAAGCATCAGAATAGCCCTAAGTAAAGGCATGAGTATCTACACAACTTTAAAAGCAAGAAAACACATCGATTCGTCATTCCGGCGAAGGCCGGAATCCAGCTGCAATGGTGATTTAACCTACGCTCTGGATACCGGCCTACGCCGGTATGACGACCTAAATGTATGACTTTGAACTTGTGTAGATACCCTATGAAGTAAAAGAGGCAAGAAACGCGGCGATTATACGCCGCCTTGCCAGCGCAGCTGCATTTACTTCAAGCCAGTTTTAGTAGCGATAACGCGATGGCGGCCCTTTGCTCACAAAGGGCGGCACGCGGCCGACGAGTGCTTCGAGCATTGTCAGTTCGGCATCCGAGTGATTTTTCATTTCAGCCGACGCCATAATGGGCTTGCTGGCATCTGAGGAAAATAGGAGCGGCTTTTCATGATGCATCGTCGTTTGCGTTATCACTTGATCGGGCTGCACTGTTGGCCTGTACTCTGCAGTGCCATAACACAAGCAAACATAGGTTTTTTCCTCGAAGGCTTCGATATACACCCCGGTGCCTCGAATCCCCAGCGTGACCGTTGGCGTTTTGATTTGCGTATCGCCTTTGGCAAAAACGCCCAAAACTCGGCCAGAAATCACTCGCAAAACTTGGCTAAACGTTGAGCCACCGCCACTTTCTAAGCGAATTCTGCCACCTGCACGCTGCAAATAGGCGTCTTTACCGACGACAAACACCACTTCTGCATCGGCCAATGTTTCGAGCGTATCGCCCAATTTCACCAATTGCCCAATCATGGCGGGCGAGCCGTTCAAGAGCACTTTGCCTTTCAGGCGCACAATGCCGGCATTGTGACTCATCGCCAGCACTTGCTGCCAAGGAATCACGCCTCCCAGCACCAGCGCAGTGGCTAAACGTTGCAGAACGGCGCGGCGTGATGTTTCGGGGTAACGATAAACTGAAACCGACATTGGAAGCTCACGATATTGAACTATATTGAACTAGTTATATCGGTATAGACAAGCGGCGAGATTATTTGCGGTCAAATTCATAAACGCCATCCCAATCGGCAGCCGGCGGCTGGCGGCGGAGTTGTTCGATCCGCTTGCTGTACACATTCCGCAAAACAAGATTACTAATAGTATCTAATTGCAGGCAAGCACGATCAAGATCTAGCGAGCGATACCCAAGCAAAAACTGCTGCATGATTTCAATCTGCGCTCGGTCGCACTCTAACACTGGCGTATACAAAGTCACCGCTGCGTGCTTGCCCAAAACGCGGACGCGATCGATTTCTAAATAGTCAAAGTCTGGCGCAGCATTTTTAGTGGCTTCACTGACTAAAATCGCTACACCGTAAATTTTGCTCAAGCTTTCAATCCGCGATGCCAAATTCACCGTATCGCCCATCGCGGTATAACTCATCCGATACTTCGAGCCCATATCACCCACATTGGCGATGCCACTATGGATGCCAATGCCCACCGTAATCGGCGGCCAACCCTGTTGCTGCAATTGCGGATTCAATGTGGCCAACATGGCTTGAATTTCCAGCGCCGCCGCCACCGCGTGCCGCGCATGCTGCGGATCAGCGACGGGCGCACCCCAGAATGCCATCACGCAATCGCCAATATATTTATCAATCGTTCCCGCCTGATACGATGGCGCATTACCGCCTTCGCGAATCACCGTTGAAATCCCAGTCAAAAACTGATTCATGTATTTTGCCAACGAGTCCGCGTCCATCCCTTCGGAAATCTGCGTAAAGCCGCGCACATCGGTAAACAACACACTCATCTCACGACTTTGCCCCTGTGTGTTGTAATTGCCGGGTGAGGCGCTCATTTGGTCGACCAATTCGGGCACCACATATTGGCCAAATAATTGCGTGAGCTGTTGTTTATGTCTCGTTTCTTGAAAATAAGCGCAAATCATGTGAATAAAATACAGCGAGCCAATCAAAGCAAGACTGCTACTGAGCGCCATATCGAGGCTATGCTGCCGCCATAAATACGCATTGATCGCCAATACTGTCGCGAGCAAAATGAGCGTGGCTAAGCTGGCGCGTAGCGGCGAGTTTCTGCGTAGTACAAACATGAGCAGCGCCGACAACACCAATAACTGCAGCAATTCAGCCGCGCGCAAATAATCAGGCCGATGCAGTAATTGCCCATCGAGCAAGCCCGATACCAAGTTGGCGTGAACTTCAACGCCGGGAAACGCCTCGCCCATCGGCGTGGCGCGCAAATCATTCAACCCCGGCGCACTGGTGCCGAGCAGCACAATTTTGCCCTGCAGTTGCGCCAGTGAAATTTTTCGACTGAGGACATCCGCTGCCGATAGATAATGATGCGTAAACGCTGCGCCCCGATACGGCACCAAGGCACGCGCGGCTTCATCCACGGGCAATATTCGATCACCCAAGCGGATGCCTTCGATCACGCCCGCTGCGCCATCGTCAAACACCACCGGCGTCGGCGGCGGCAAGTCTTGCGCCACTTGCGCCAGCGCCAAGCCCAGCGCGGGGTACACCGCACCTTGAACATTCACCACCAGTGGAATTCGCCGTGTGACGCCATCACCATCGGTCGCAGGGATGAAATGCCCGCCAGCTCTGGCAATAAATTGCGGTAAATTCGCGCCAAAGCGCATTCCACGATTGAGCCGATTCGCCAGCGCGCCCCAATCATTGGCAGGCATGGCTTGCGGCAAAGCGCCACTACTCACACCATCGGCCGCAAAATAAAATCCAGTCACAATGCGCCGCTGCTGCAAAGATTTGGCAAATTGCGCGTCGTAATCCAGCGACGTTTGTAGTTTTTGTAGTGACTGAAGAAAAGCCGCATTGTCTTTCAATTCACCTTGCGCCAAGCGATTGAGCGCCGCCAAACCACTGCTGTGGTCGGCCTCGGCAAACACCATATCAAAACCCAGCGCACGAATCTGATAATGATCGAACATCGTATCGACCAACTGCGCCAGCTGATTACGCGGCCACGGCCAACGCCCCACCGCCGCCAAACTCGCCTCATCAATATCAACAATCACCACGCGAGCATCGGCCTGTTGCGGCGCAATGCGTCGCATCTTCGCGTCGTAGCTCAACACATCCAATACTTTCAATGCAGGTATTGCCAGCAAGCCAATAGAATACATAATCAGCAAGGCAATACATGCAATAGAAAGTACCGCAGTAAGATGGCGACGCAGCATAGGCAAGGCTCTTGGGCGAGTCGATTTACGCTGTTAGTCTAGTGCTGATTGCTGCCTTTCGCGCTCTTATTGGTCAGGATGTGGGGTATTGGTTTTGATATTACCCAAGCCTTTGACCGTTGACGTGATTTTTGGTGTGTTGCCAAATGTGACATTGCCAACGCCATACAAGCTCACAGTGGCCGTATCGACATCCCTAAAACTAACCGAACCTGTGCCTCGGGTATCTACGGTGACGTTTTTCATGTGACCCACATTAAAAATAATGTCGCCTGTACCCCTATTTTGCACATCCGCCTCAATAAGATAGCTATCGCCGACGGTGATATTACCGGTTCCAAAATTATGCAGTGTCAGCTTTTTTAGCCCAGTGCAATGCAGCACGAAATTACCTGTACCTTGATTGTTGGCTTCGGTGATGGGTTTGCCCAGATTGATGCTGATGTCTGGCATTTGCTGGCTAAGTTTAATATTTTTCGAGCTAGCGATAATGCCTTGTTTGAGCTGTGTCTGGTCGAGAACGGCCAGCAAAGCGGCGTCGATTTCAATACTGGGCGAGCCTGGAGCACAAAATTGGCTAATGTTGCTATTCGTTTGATTTTCTAATCGGACTAGATTGTCATCAAGCGGAATCGTCACGATTTTGCCGCTGGGTTGAATCCCTGATTTTGTTTGCCACACATAATCAAAAGAGCCGCCAGTCTTGGTAATGACGTACTTTTTGTTGGTTTCTTTGGTGAGCATCACTGCGCTACCCATCAGTAAAACGCCGACGATACACGCTGGAATAAGCCATTTTTTCATGATATTTCCTTTAAGCCGTTTGGCCATGTTTACGGCGCCAGATCAGTGCATAAAGACATGCTGTGCAACTGAGTAAAACGAAGAAGAAAGGCCAGTTAATGAGGTAACGTAGTAGCGAAGTAAATTGCAGTGCTAAATTGGCTTGCTCTGAGAAGTAAGTAAGGAAATAAACGTTGTCTTGGATGCCACTAAACCCGGATAAATAGATATGCAAAAAATTGGCATAGGGATGACCATTAAATAGGCGCGACAGCATATTTTCTAAGATGGGAGTGCCAATCAACACAATGGCAATTCCCCAGCGGCGCACCAGACTATTACCTACAGCCAGCAGTAGCACAACAGGCAAAAACCACAACAAGGTGAACGCGGCCTGCAGCGAGCCGCCGATATACACCAGCAGCAAATCAAAGCCGAGTTTGAAGCTCAAGTCACCAATCCATAGTGGAGCAGATAGCAAGAGATTCAGCGAAAGTGCGGTCATGATGGCCATCAGCGGCAGCACGATGGCATTCATTAAAACGGGAACAACCACCGCCGAGCTATCGGTGACGGGTAAAGAGCGCCAGAAGGCCACCGATTTATCGTCTCACTCGCGGTAAGGCAGGCCGGGAATCATCAGCAAAATACCGATGAAGGCCAAAAAAGTAATACATCCGGTTTGATAATACAAACCCAGATTCGTGAGTAGATAGGCGTCTTTCACTTGAGCATCTTGAAAGTCGGGCACACCAAATTTGAGCAAGAACGCGTACAACACCGCCCAAAAAATAATCGGAATCCAAATGCCGAGTCGTAGCCACGATTGACGGTGCTGCATCCATTCGCGCAGCATCAGCGTTTTAAATTGTTGCATGTTCTTTCTCCATGCTAGGTTGTGCGAGCGCCACGAATAGATCAGCGAGTTCGACGCGGAAGGTTTGGCCTAATTCATCAATATTGGCGGGTGCATTGCCGGCGAAAATCGCGCACTCACCGCCCATTTGGCGGAAGCGATGCATAGGCGCGGCGGCTTCGATTTGCGCGGCGGCATCTAAGCCATATCGCACGCCGACAAAGCGCTCTTCCAGATTGCTAATACTGTCGTGCAGCACCAGTTCACCATGGTTAATCATCATCACGTCCGACAAAAGATTTTCGATCTCATCGACCTGATGCGTTGCGATGAGTACGGTGCGCTCGTCGGTGCACCAATCGTTGACCAACATATCGTAAAACGCTTTGCGCGCTGGAATATCCAAGCCCAGTGTAGGCTCGTCTAAAATCATCAATTTGGCGTCAATGGCGCTGATTATCGCCAAATGAAGCTGAACAATCATGCCGCGCGAGAGCTGTTTGACTTTGGCATCCAGCGGAATAATCGTGCGGGCAAGCTTTTGCTGCGCCAGTTCAAGCTTGAATTTCGGATGCAGGCCGACCATCAACTTCAGCAAATCGGCCACGACAATCCACGGCGGCAAAATCGCTACGTCGGGAATGTAGCAAACGTGTTCGAGCATCGCTTCGCGCTGGGTTTTAGGGTCAAAACCCAATATGTCGATCTTCCCCTGAAATGGAATCAGGCCCATCATCGCCTGCATCAGCGACGTTTTGCCTGCGCCATTGCTACCGAGCAAGCCAATAATGCGCCCCGCTGGCAGTTCAAAAGCGACCTGCTTGACGGCTGATTTCGCGCCGTATTGCACCGTGAGTTCACTCACCTTCACTAAATGATTCATTCGGATTCCTTGGGCCAAGTTAAATCGGCGGCGCTGATACCCAGCCGCTCTAGTTTGGCCACCAGTTGTGGCCACTCGGTTTGTAAAAAACGTTCTCGCTCTGAAGCCCGCAGCCGCTCGCTGGCTTGCGGCAAAACAAACATGCCCAAGCCGCGACGACTCTCTAACAGCCCTGCGTCGACCATGGCCTGCAAGGCACGATTAACCGTCAGCGGATTGAGTGCAAATTCTGCTGCCAGAACGCGCACCGATGGCATCGCAGCGCCTTCAGGCGGCTGCCCATCAAGTAAGTTTTGGCTCAAGCGATCTGCGAGTTGCAGATAGATGGGCGATTGATTGTTCCAGTCAGCCATGGCCTGTGCTTGTGTGTTGGTTATGTAGCACACTATATATTCAACTTTCTGCGCAGGCAAGCTTTGTGATTATTTTTTTAATCAAGGTGGGAGAGAGGACGCTCCAATCGGAGTTAGTCTGAGTGGACTCACTGCGCCTGCTGGCTAAAATCGAGTCAAACAGAGGGCGCGCAGGCGACGATTGAAAAATGAGTCGATATAGCTCATTGAACGTCGCGGCGAGGGTTGTGACGAAGCTATTTGAGTCCCAGCATCGTGGCATCTTGTGGCTGATGCAGCTGGAGGCGAACTAGCCCAGCGGCCTTGGCGGCTTGCAAGCTTATTTCACCACTGAGCACGGCAGCGAGCGTGGCTTCGCTGGTGATGAGTACCGTTTCATTGTTTGGCGGACTTGAATGTGTTTCTAGCCTTAGGCGCTGACTGGCGGCGAGTAGATCATTAGCAGCCATAATGGACGTGTTGCTGTCGCTCATTCGCGACCACAGCCCCGAGTCGACAAGTAGAATTGATAATTGCCCCTGATATTGCTGAGCCTCAAGTTGAGCACGAAACTGCTCTAACCAGCGAACGCTGCGCGCCAATCCCGCCGGCCCCGCTAATGATGGAATCGCAGGGATCAGCTCCTGCGCTATCGCCGATTGCGTGGCAAGCGCGACCGTCAAACTCCCTGGAAACGCCAAAGTGAATGGATTATTCATTTGTGCGTCATAACCGCAGGCGATGGCTGAGTTAAAGCTGAAACTGAATAGAATGGCGGATAATATGGGTACAGTTTTCATGGCGATTCTTATGGGTATATCAATTTAGGCATTGCTGAGTAATTACTGCGTTCATATACCTAATGTAATAATAAACAGCCCGAGTGATTCACTCGGGCTGTTTTTTTATGGTGTAACGATATTGAACCAGAGGCTGAAGTTATCCAGTGATGCCATGAAATCTTCCATTACGGCAGGATCGCCGTTGACTTTCACTTTGCCGTCGGCAACCGCTTTTTCCATGGTGATGGTTTTAAGCTGGATGTCATTCAAGGTGGCTTTACTCAACTCGATACTCACATCCGATTTGGCCGCGAGTTTTTTGTTGTAGTTCAACACTGAATTTTCTACGCGTAGCGCGTAGTCTTGTTTCAGATCGGTAAAGCGCATATTGATCGTGTACTTTTTACCCGCGGTTTTTTCTGGATTTAAACGCACCGATAAATAGTCAAACAACATATCTGGCGACATCGCCTTAATGGTATCTGGCGAAGCAGTCCCCACGCCGCCGCTGCTTGGCACGCCATTGCGTAGCTCGTACGCGCCTTGCAAGAACACCGAGCGCCACGGGCCTGATTCAGCTTGGTAGCCTTGCTGCTCGAATGAATCGGCGAGCAATTCTTTGGCTTCGGTATTATTTGGATTGGCAAATACCACGTGTTTCATCACCTCTGAAACCCAGCGGTAATCGCCTTTATCAAACGACACGCGGGCTTTTTTGATGACTTCGGCTTCGCCGCCCATAAATTCAACATAACGCGCACCCGCCATTTCGGGTGGCAAGTTATTCAAATTGGCCGGGTTACCGTTGTACCAACCCATATAGCGTTGATACACCGCGCGGCTGTTGTGGCGCAGCGTGCCGTAGTAACCGCGCGTGCTCCAGTTGTTTTCTAACTCAGCTGGCAGTTTGATCGTCTCGGCAATTTCTTCGCTGGTGTAACCTTGATTCATCAGGCGAACCGATTGATCGTGGGTGAATTTATAGACGTCGCGTTGCTTTTTAAAATAGTCGGCAATACTGGCATTGCCCCAACGTGGCCAATGGTGGCTTTGGAATTTAACTTCGACCTTGTCGCCCCACGTATTGATGGTTTCGTTCAGGTAACTCGACCATTTCAAGGCATCACGCACTTGCGCGCCGCGCAGCGTCAAAATATTGTGCATGGTGTTGGTGGTGTTTTCGGCCATCCACAAGGCTTTGAATTGCGGGAAATAGGTATTCATTTCGGCTGGCGCTTCGGTGCCAGGCGTCATTTGGAACACCATTTTCACGCCATCCACGGTGATTTCTTCACCGGTTTTTTTGACTTCACGCGTTGGCACAATCAGGCCGTTGCTGCCCGTTGACGTGGTTTGGCCTAAGCCGCCATTGACGCCGCCTTGGGCGTTGCGTGGCAGCAAAGCGCCGTACATATAAATTGCGCGGCGTGACATCGCATTACCGGCGATGACGTTTTCAGATACTGCGTGTTCGGTAAAGTGTTCTGGGGCAATGATTTGGACTTTGCCCGACTTCACATCCGCTTCGCTAACCACACCGCGAACGCCCGCATAATGATCGACGTGGCTATGGCTATATACGACGGCAACGACGGGGCGTTTGCCTACTTTTTCATTAATGAAATCGAGCGCCGTTTTGGCGGTTTCGGCAGAAATCAGCGGGTCAACCACGATCCAGCCTTTGTCGCCTTGGATAAACGTAATATTGCTGAGGTCGTAGCCACGCACTTGATAAATGCGGTCGGTGACTTTAAACAGGCCGTTAATCATATTGAGCTGGGCGTTGCGCCACAGGCTTGGATTTACGCTATCTGGTGCTGGCGCGCTTAACGAAATAAATTTTTTGTAGGCTTCTAAATCCCATACCACATTGCCTTTGGCGTCTTTGATTGTCACTACGTCTTGCTTGGCGATCAAGCCTTTTTGCGCGTCGGCAAAATCTTGTTTGTCATTAAATGGCAGTTCTTGTAAAACGGCTTGATTGGCTTGTTTGGTAAATTCACTGGCGGGTTTTGAAGGTGTTCCAGCGATGGCTGAGCTGATTAAGCCGACGCTCATCATCAGCGTGACGACGTGTTTGAACGGCAAGTGCATTTTCATCTCCTACAAGGGTTTAGATAAAACACGTAAAAAAGCGCAACACAGCAAGTGTGTCGCCATATTGCGCTTTAATTTATTATTTTTATAGATGACAAGGCGTAGTTTGCTTGTCAATCATATTGACTTGAAGCAGCCGACTTTACCATTAAGGGAAAAGCAATGTAAAGGTTGAGCGTAAGCCCCAGCCTTTTGGTCCATTATCTGGGCTTTCTGCCCAATAACGCGCAGCAAGACCGACTTGCAGCGGTTGATTGCCAACTTTCAGCAATTGCGATACGCCAAGATGCACTGGTACCGACCATTGTCCCTTGCCGGTCCAGTCATACGTTGATTCGATGTTCACCGAAAAGGTGGTTTTACTTGGCGTAATGTAAGCGACGAAGGGCTGAATAAAAGTCGAATTGACATCGTTACGCGAATTCTCACCCGCGAATGACCAAATATGATTGGCTAAAGCGCCATAGGTCAACGGTCCATCTTGCACCAAGGCGACGCCCGTTGGGCCTGCGCCCCATTTTTCGGTGCCGAGCAACTTATCAGTGGCGGTTGGCACTAAGAAAACCGGGCCAACGCCCCACGTTACGCCCGCAGAAGTAACGGCTTTCGGGCCAAAAAACAGGCTTTGCACGGTGTCGCCCAGCCCCGATTGCTCACCCGATGCGCCGGCGATATTCTTTTGGCTCACAATCGGCACTATGGTCCGTGAAATCATATTCCAATCGTCATTCAGAGAAATAGGCACCACGGGCTGCAAGATAATGCTTGAGCGGCTGCCATCGGCAGGGCCGATATTGTGATCGTAATTGTATTGAATGGGCACGTGTTTAGTTTCGTGTGATCATGTCCCCATGCGTAGCTGGCCCTTGTTTTTGGCGAGGGACATCATGCATGATCTGATTAACCAACTTAACTCACCTCGACCAGCATGAGCAAAATCCATCCACAGGCTCGAACAACGCCAC
>CAUPHX010000017.1:0-17261 GCA_963511125.1 uncultured Deefgea sp.
CGGTATTGAGCCAGCGGAATGGCTGAAGGACACGCTGGAAAAACTCCCCACTTGGCCGAACAGCCGGATTGATGAATTACTGCCGCTGCGCGGCTAATGCATTTCAGATCGACTGGCTAGGTGACTGCGCCGGACGCATACGAATTTTGGATACCAATCGCTTATTGCTTGCGGGTCCGATTACGGTCAATGTGCTGTTTGTCAGTCTATTTGTCTCGGTGCAGCAGCACTATTTGCCGCAGGTTGATGTGCTAGCCACTGGGTTGATGCTGTGGCTAGGCCAATCAATTAGCGTGTTGATTGTGGTGCCAACGGCTTACGCTATTTTGGCGGATCGTAGTCTGGTGCGTGCCAATTGGCTGATTGAGTTAACGCTCTTGGTTTCGATTGCGGCATCGGGCGGCATGTTGCTACTCGCGGGGCGTGAGGCGCTGACGCTTGGTGTTGCTTACTTGATGTTTCCCTTGTTGATATGGTCTTCATTGCGACTGGGGCAAATGGGCAATGGCATTGTAGCGGCATTAATTTTAATGCTACTTGGCGCTCAGTATGTAATGGGTTTGAGTTCAATTGATTACATTAATAGTGCTTTGCTCTTACTGGCGATTGCATTACAAACCGCTATATTTTTAACCGCATCGCATCGGGAGAATCGCCGTGCGGTGAATGCGGCAAGGTTATCGGCCAAAATTTTTGATTACGCCAGCGAAGGGATTTTACTGACCGATGCCGATGCCAAGATCATTGCGACCAATCCAGCCTTTGAGAAAATAACCGGCTTTAGTCGTCATGATGCGACGGGTAAAACATCGCGCATCTTTGGTGAGCACCATGGTCACTTATCAGACTTGCAGGCGGTTCAATTGGCCTGTTTACGATCGACTGGGCAGTGGGAAGGTGAAATTGAAGATCGGCGCAAAAATGGCGAGTTATATCCTGCTTGGCTTTCAATGAGTGTGGTACGGGATGAGCAAGGCTATATTTCAAATTATGTGGGTGTTTTTTCTGACTATACCGCGCGTAAAGAGTCTGAGCAGCGTATGCGTCACTTGGCACAGCATGATGCGTTGACGGGCTTATTGAATCGAAATGGCCTCCAAGAGGAGCTCAATGCAATTTTGATTCGTTCTGGCGCCAAATGTCACTCATTTGCCTTGCTGTTTATTGATTTGGATCGGTTTAAAACAATTAATGACACGCTAGGCCATGATGTTGGGGATGAATTACTCAAGGCCGTTGCCCATCGTTTGCGCGGACACCTAAAGCAACATGACACTGTTGCTCGACTCGGTGGCGATGAATTTACCGTTTTGCTCGAACACATCATCCATAACGAGCAAATTATTCAAGTCGTTGAACGCATCTTGAACTCATTGGGTGAAGTGTATCAAGTCGCTGGGCATGAATTGTTTGTGACCGGATCAATCGGCGTCAGTCTATATCCGCACGATGGTAGTGGTGCTGCGCAGTTAATGAAAAATGCCGACATTGCGATGTACCGCGCCAAAGAACTCGGTAAGAACACGTATCAGTTTTATGCCGCCGAGATGAATATTGCTCATCAAGTCTCGCATCTGAGCTTAGAGAATGCGCTTCGTTTTGCGTTGGAGCGCAATCAATTGCAGTTGGTGTATCAGCCGCAGTATGACTTGCTAACGGGGCAGCTGGCCGGAATGGAGTGCCTTATTCGTTGGCATCATCCCGAGCTGGGTTTGATTTCTCCGGCGGAATTTATTCCGATTGCCGAGGAAAATGGCTTGATTGTTGCCATGGGGGAGTGGGTACTCAAAGAGGCCTGCTATACCGCACAGCAGTGGCGACTGGTTGGCTTAGCGGTGCCGAAAATCGCCGTTAACTTATCAGTACGGCAATTTAAGCCGCTGCTCTTGGTCGAGCAAATTAAGTCAGCACTTGGTGTTAGCGGTTTGCCAGCTCATGTGTTGGAATTAGAGGTCACCGAGAGCGTGATTATGAAACGCGTCAACGAAGCCGTTGAAATTCTACGGGAACTCAAAGCATTGGGGGTGAAGCTGGCCATTGATGATTTTGGTACCGGCTATTCCTCATTGTCGCAACTGAAGGTGTTGCCGTTTGATACCCTAAAAATTGATCGTTCCTTTATTGAGGGAATTCCGAATAACCAAGACGATGTGGTGATTACTGAAACAATCATGATCTTGGCGCGCAAAATCGGAATGAGTGTGGTGGCTGAAGGGGTAGAAACAGCGAAGCAAATGCAGTTATTGCAAAAGATGGGTTGCGATGTAGGGCAGGGGTATTTTTTTAGCCGGCCGATTTCTGTGTTGGAAATGCAGGCACTCTTAAAGCCGGCTGAAGATGGTGAGTTAATTGTTGACTAGGTATTGAGCTGCAGCTATTAAAAAATAAAGATTGCAGCTCAATACATCGATTTATTTCTTTTTGGTTTTGCTGCTCACGGGTTTGAGCAAGTCGTCCCCGCGTTCAAAAGCCGCTTGAATTTCATCCGCTAATTGCAGGACTGCTGTCGCGTACAACGTGCTCTTGTTGTAGCGGGTTATCACGTAGAAATTATTAAACCCCAAAAAGTGCTGCGTAAAGCCAGGCTCAGTTTCCAGCGCAAACAATACGGCAGGTTGCTTGGTATTGATTTCTGAAATCGGCGCCACGCCTTTGGCGATCAATTCATCGACGGTGTAGTGAATGTTGAATTTGTCAGCAAGAAGCTCAGCAGGATCGGTATTGATATTGACTGCGGTGAAAGTATCGCCATCGTCAATCCAGCCGTGTTGATTCAAGTAGTTGGCGACCGAGGCGAGCGCGTCGCCTGGATTGTTCCAAATGTCGTGACGACCATCGCCGTCCCAGTCTTGCGCATATTTTCTGAACGATGAAGGCATAAATTGCGGCCAGCCCATGGCGCCGGCATAGCTGCCCTTAAAGGTCGTAAAGTCTTGTTTCTCTTCACGCGCTAATAAGAAAAACTCGGTGAGTTCTTTCTGGAAGTACTCAGCGCGGCGCGGGTAGTTAAATGCAATGGTGCTGAGTGCATCAACAATCCGAAATGTGCCGGTGTAAGTGCCATAATTGGTTTCCGCCCCTAAAATAGCCAGCATGACGGCGGGAGAGACTTTATATTTCTTGCTGACAGCATTAATCAATTCAGCATTGTTGCGCCAAAATTTCGCCCCGTTGTTAATGCGCGTTTTGTTGACAAAATTCGCTTGGAATTCATGCCAAGGTCGGCCCGTCGAGGGCTTGTCTAAAATGGTGATGATATTGCTTTTGGTTTGCGCATTTTGTAGCGCGTAGGTGAGTAAGTCTTCGCTAAAGCCGTGTGTTGCAGCGGTAGTGCTAATGTATTCTTGCACTTCAGGCCGGCTAATCAGCTCATCATCGGCAATAGCAAACGTGGAAAGTGTAGCGAGTAGGGCTAGGGTCAATTTTTTCATGGGTTTATTTTATCAATTTGACTGGGTTAGAGCGCTAGAAAGTAGTTGCGCGGTAATATTGACAATCGGGATGACGCGGTCGTACGCCATCCGTGTTGGACCAATGACGCCGAGGGTGCCGACAATCTCACTGCCAGCGCGATACGGGGCGGCAATCACTGAGCAATCATCCAGTGTTGCAATGCCTGATTCGTTGCCGATGTAAATTTGAATGCCTGTCGCTTGCTGGCCTAGCTGCATCAGTTTGAGTAGGGTGGTTTTTTGCTCGAATAGTTCAAATAATTCACGCATCCGTGACATGTCGCTGCCAAAATCGTTCAAGCCAAGTAATTGGTGTTCGCCAGCAATAATCATCGAGTCGTGACTTAGGTCGCTACTAATATGCACGGCGGCATTCATCAAACCCATTAAATCGCGCTTTACGCGGCCTAAGTCACGCAGTAGTAGACTCATTAAGTTGCTGATTGTTTTGCCTGCGCAGTGACTGTTTAAAAAGTTGGCGGCTTCAATTAATTCGATGCTGGATAAGTGCTGCTCAGTTTGCACAATCCGATTTTGAACTTCACCATCCATGGTGACTAAAATCAGCAAGACCCGTTTTTCTGATAAAGGCAAAAATTCGATTTGTTTTAATACGATTTCGCGCCGTTTTGGGGTGATTACCACACCGGCGAATTGCGTTAACTGGGACAGTAATTGAGACGCGGCAGCAATGCTCTGTTGTGGATTGTTCGTCGGTAATTCAGTACGCTGCAATTCATTAAATTGCTCAGGTAAATTTGGCGCGCTGAGTAGGTGATTAACAAATAAGCGATAGCCCTGAGCGGTTGGGATTCTTCCTGCCGACGTATGCGGGCTGGCGATTAAGCCCAGGTTTTCTAAGTCGGCCATCACATTTCGAATGGTGGCCGAGCTCACATCAAGACCTGAGAACTGCGACAGTGCTTTTGAGCCAACGGGCTGCCCATCGGCGATATAACGCTCGACGAGTGTCTTCAGTAGGATGTGGGATCGATCATTGAGCATCATAGCGCTGGATTTTAACCTGTCTGGCGTGTTATTAATGCGTTATGTGATTTTTTTCACGAACAAAACTCAAACTAAGTCTTCGTGCAAAAGTTTTGTAGCAAGGTGTCAAAGCTGCAGACGGTACAGTATGTACGGCAAGGCGAGACAACGATGCAAGAAAATTTTTGCTTATCAACTTATTGGTGTAAAACCACACGTCATGCATAGCCTATTCAAAACCATCGCCCTCGTCGGTCGTCTCAATACACCCGCTCTAGGCGACCCAATTCGTCGCTTAGCTGCCATGCTGGAGTCGGGCGGGATTAAAGTGCTGATCGAGCAAGAAATTGCCGCTGAACACACCATCGTCGAATATCAAAAAGTCACCCGTGATCACATCGGCAAACTGGCCGATTTGGTGGTGGTACTGGGCGGCGATGGCACGATGCTGTCGGTGGCACGATTACTTGCGCCTTACCGAATTCCCTTGGTGGGGATCAATCAAGGTCGCCTCGGGTTTATGACCGATATTCCTTTGCATGAAATGGAAGCCACCGTCAGCAATATGATTGCGGGGCAATTTGTTCCTGAAGAGCGGATTTTGTTAGAAACAACCATTTTGCGCGATGGTCAGCCGATTTCAACCTCGTTGGCGTTTAATGACGTGGTGTTTAGTCGCGGCTCAATTGGTTCGATGATTGAGTTTGAAATTTTCGTCGACAATCAGTTTGTGTACAGCCAGCGTTCTGATGGTTTGGTGGTTTCAACGCCAACCGGCTCAACAGCGTATGCGCTGGCTTCGGGTGGGCCGATTTTGCATCCAGCATTGCCAGCAATCACCTTGGTGCCGATTTGCCCTCAATCGCTATCGAATCGCCCGATTGTGGTATCTGATAGTGCGCAAGTGGCGTTTTTATTGACGCGCGGGCAGGGCGCGCGGGTGCATTTTGATAATCAATCGGATTTCGAGCTGCATGAAATGGATCGCGTCATGATTCGCCGCTACACCAATTCGCTGCGGATTCTGCACCCACACGGCTACAGCTATTACGACATGCTGCGCGCTAAGTTGCGCTGGGGCGAAAAGTTGCTATAAGTGTTTAGGCAAAAGTTTTGGCCTAAGGTCACCCAGTCTTGCTTCGTCGTCACGCCTTGTCGTGCTCGATGTACTGTCTGCGGCTTGACCACATTGCCATAAAACTATTGCGTGTTTTATGTGCTTCATTTCAAATTCATACTCGCCAATCATATAGAACGAATGTACACTTTGAACTTATTCTGAGCTTAGGTGAGACCATGCTGGCTGCGCTGCATTTACGTGATTTTGTCATTGTTCGTGAATTGGACTTGGATTTCTCGCAAGGCTTGACCGTGCTAACGGGCGAAACCGGTGCGGGCAAATCGATTTTGATCGACGCTTTGGGGCTTTTGCTCGGAGATCGTTCCGATGCCGGCGTGGTGCGCCACGGTGCGGAGCGTGCTGAGCTATCCGCTGAATTTATTTGCGACAAAATCCCTCAGGTTGCGGCTTGGTTGGTCGAGCAAGGCTTGTCTGATGAGGGTGAACCACTGATTGTTCGCCGTATCATCGACGCCAGCGGTAAATCGCGCTCGTTCATCAATGGCAGCCCAGTGACATTGGCGCAGCTGAAAGGCGTTGGCGAATTTTTAGTTGATATTCATGGTCAGCATGCGCACCAATCCTTGTTGCGGCACGACGCGCAGCGCGATTTGCTCGACGCCTATGCGGGAACAACACAACCAGCGCGCGACATCGCTAAAAAATACCACGCATGGCAAACCTTGGCTCAGCAGCTCAATGATGCCGAACAAAATGCCGAGCGGTTCGAGACCGAGCGCGAGCGTTTGCAATGGCAAATCGACGAAGTCGCCGCACTGAATATGCAAGCAGGCGAATGGCCTGAATTGCAAGCCGATCATAAACGACTCCACCATGCGGCCGGACTGATTGACGGGGTGCAAGAAGGCTTGCTAGCGCTCAGTGATGGTGACGATAATTGCCAAAGCTGGCTTGCCACCGTGGCGCATCGCCTCAGTCAACTGGCCGATTTTGATCCTTCGATTAATGAAACGCTCGAGTTGATTGCGGGAGCAGAAGCGCAACTCGCTGAGTCCGTCAGTTCACTACGTATGTATGCCGATCGCTTAGAGCTAGACCCAGAGCGCTTGAGTGAGGTCGAAAGTCGCCTTGATGCCATCTATAAAATGGGGCGCAAATATCGAGTTGATCCATCACAATTGCTTGAGCAACTGCATGATTGGCAGGCGCGGCTGGCTGAATTGGGCGGCGCTGAAGGCTTAGATGCGTTGCGTAAACAAGTTGCAAGCGCTGAGGCGCAATATCGCAAGTTGGCGTCGGTCTTGACGAAGCAACGCACCGTGGCGGCGAAAAAATTATCGGGTTTGGTGACTGAGCAAATGCAAGTGTTGGCCTTGTCGGGTAGCCGTTGCGAGGTCGTACTGCAAGAGTTAACACACCCTGCGGCCTATGGTTTGGAGCAGGTTGAATTGCAAGTGGCCAATCATCCTGCATCACCGCTGCGGCCAATGGCCAAAGTTGCATCCGGCGGCGAATTGTCGCGGATTAGTTTGGCGCTGCAAGTCGTGACCAGCCAAGTGGCGAATGTGCCGACGCTCATTTTTGACGAAGTGGATGTGGGGATTGGCGGCCGTGTGGCGGAAATCGTCGGACGTTTATTGTCGGAACTAGGTCAAACTTGCCAAGTGCTTTGTATTACGCATTTACCGCAAGTCGCAGCCTGCGGGGCACAGCATTTGCAAGTTGCCAAGCAGCAAGGTAAGGACGGCGTGATTAGCTCAATAGAAACCTTAAGTCATGAAGCACGAATCGAAGAAATCGCCCGTATGCTAGGCGGTTTGGATATTACTGAAACAACAAGGCAGCATGCAGCTGAAATGCTGGCTTAGAGGTATTGGCTTGCCTGCTTTATTCATAAAGCCTTTTAAGTCAATACCCTGACGGGAGTTGGATTTGAGCAAGACTGATTTAGATTTTATGCGCGCCGCTTTGCAAGAAGCCGAGCGCGCTTTTGCTTTGGGCGAAGTGCCAGTGGGTGCGGTGGTCGTGTATCGCGGTGAAGTCATTGGGCGTGGCCACAACCAACCCATTAGTAGTCACGACCCGAGTGCGCACGCTGAAATGGTCGCGATTCGCCAAGCTGCGCTGCATCTCGGTAATTATCGCCTGCCAGAGTGCGAGCTATTTATTACATTAGAACCGTGCCTGATGTGTAGTGGCGCGATCTTGCAGTCACGGATTGCGCGTGTTGTTTATGCCGCCTCCGAGCCTAAGACAGGCGCTGCGGGCAGTGTGTGCAATCCTTATTTAGAACCTAAGCTCAATCATCATACGCAAATCGAGCAAGGCCCATGCGCCGATGAGGCAAGGCAATTGTTGCAACGTTTTTTTGCGCAGCAGCGGCAACAGCGTGCTGCCAAACCGCCATTGTACATCACGGGTTTGCTCAATTTTCGTGATTTAGGGGGTATGAAGACGACTGATGGTCGTACGATCAAATCGGGCTTATTGTTTCGCGCAGAGCAATTGGCAGGTTTGGATGCGGTCGCAATTGACGAGCTGAATCGCTTAGGCTTGCGCCAAATCTGGGATTTTCGTGCACCGCAAGAAGTGGTGCGTCATCCAGATCCGCAATTGCTGGGAGTGACGATTCAGTACGGTGATGTCTTGGCCGATTCAGCACAGCAATCCGCACTTCATCTGGAGCAATTGCTGGCTGATCCAGCGCTATTGTCACAGCATCTTGGCCAAGGTCGAGCCGAAACCATGATGATGGAACTCTATCGGGACATGGTGCGAAACAAGTATTCGCAAGGGGTAATGGCGGCTTGGTTAAATTCACTGGTTGTTTCAGAGCAATACCCCGTTTTATTTCATTGCACCGCGGGCAAGGATCGCACCGGTTGGGCTGCGGTATTGTTGTTGACGATTTTGGGGGTGCCGCATGAGCGTATTCTGCGCGATTATCTAGCTAGCAATGAAAATGTACTCAAGAAATATCAGCCGATGATCGCTCGTAGCGTGAACAATGGCGCGGATGGGGTGATTCTGAATGCGATTTTCGGCGTGCGTGCCGAGTACTTGAAAGCGGCATTGCATGAAGTAAAAAAACAGGCGGGAAACTTACCTCGTTACATTGAACACAATCTTGGCGTTGACATACATAGTCATCATTTAATTCGCTCTCATCTTCTTGATTTGAATAGGTAATTTTTGCATCTAGTTTGACGGTAAATGACCTTTTGGCGGTAAAAAAACAGTATTTTTTCATGCCCTCAGATTGACTAGGACGACAATAGTAGTTGGGTCTTACATTATTTGGAGCTAAGAATGAAAAAGCTGATCTTTGCCGCATCGCTGCTGCTGAGTGTTCCTGTGTTGGCCGACAGCTTGGACGACAGCGCGCAGAAAACCAATCAATTAAGTAGCCAGCAAGAATCCAAACAAGTCACTAATGCTCTGGCATCGACTTATTCTAATTTGGCAGGTTCAAAAGAAAACGCTGCAAAATTGGCCAATGCACTACGTACTGGTCAAAGTGCCACGGTCATGGTGGGTGGCTCGCCAACTGTGCTTAATGCTACGAATCAAAGTATGGGCTGGGGCGGAGTTAACAATACCTTGGCCTTGAGTGGCGCCATGATGCAAAAAAATCCCAGCATGACTTTGCAACAGGCGTTGGCGACAGTGACCGCGCAACGCAGCTCGGGAATGGGCTGGGGGCAGATTTCTAACTCTTTAGGCTTGAATATGGGTTCTGTTGTCTCAAAAAGTCAGGAGACGCATCGCTCCCTTAGTCATATTGGTCAGCTTGAACGGGCTGAAAAAGCCGAAAAGCTTGAAACTGAGCATGGGCTCGAAGCTGCGCATAAAGAAGGGTTAGATGATCAGCGGCAGTCCAGTCGCAGTAATAGTCGGTCTGATGACTCCAGCGGTAAATCGGGTCGTTCGTCGAGTGGTTCGGATGATTCGGGTGGCAAGTTAAGCGGGTCAGGCAGTAAATCGAGCGGGGATAGTAGTAGCGGTGGAAGTAGTAGCAGTGGAGGTAGTAGCAGTGGAGGTAGTAGCAGTGGAGGTAGTAGCAGTGGAGGTAGTAGCAGTGGAGGTAGTAGCAGTGGAGGTAGTAGCGGAGGTAAGGGGGGCGACGGTGGTGGTAAAGGTGGCGGACACAAGTAGTGTATCTGGCTCTGGTCTATTTAAAGATTGGCCCAGAGCCAGATACATCAATGCTATTTGTAAATTGGATCAAACAAAGCACTCAAACCTTGCCCAGGAGAAGCTTGCCGCATAAACGCTTCGCCGACCAAATAAGTATGCACATTGTGATCGTGCATCAATTGCACGTCGTTTGGCGCATGAATGCCACTTTCGCACACCGCAATCCGATTGCCGCCCGCGTCAATAATACGCGGCAGCAGGTCGATGGTGGTTTGCAGACTCACTTCAAACGTGCGTAAATTGCGATTGTTCACGCCCACTAGCGGCGTTGTCAATTGCAGTGCGGCGTCAAGTTCTTCACCGTTATGCACTTCGACCAACACAGCCATACCCAATTGATGTGCTAACGATTCAAAGTCACGCATTTGCGGCAAATCTAACTCGGCTGCAATCAGCAAAATACAATCAGCACCCCAAGCGCGCGCTTCATAAAACTGATATTCATCGACCATAAAATCTTTGCGCAGCGCAGGCAAAGTACAAGCCGCACGAGCAGCTTTCAAATAAGACTCATGACCTTGGAAATATTGCACATCGGTCAGTACCGACAAGCAAGCCGCGCCATTCGCTTCGTAATCAGCCGCAATTTCTGCTGGCACAAATGGATCACGTATCACGCCCTTGCTAGGGCTGGCCTTTTTGATTTCCGCAATCACACCCGCTTTACCCGCAGCATGTTTGGCGCGAATTGATGCGACAAAATCACGATGATCTTGATTGGCTTCTGCCTGCGCACGAATTTCGGCGAGCGGAATTAGTTTTTTAGCAGCTGCGACTTCTTCAAACTTCGTCGCCCAGATTTTTTTTAGGATGTCGGACATGGTTTTTCACAAGTAGGGCAGTTTTACCATCGGCAATGCTGCAAGTTAAAAGTTATGCTGCTTTTAGCAACGGCAGTGGCAATTGAAATCGCCCAGCTAACACGCCGCGCACAGTGAGGTCCTCGTCTAGCTCTTCCCAGCGCAGTGCAAAGCCAGACATTCGCAGTTCCACCTGCTGTAATTGCGCGTCTGTAGCTTGGCTGAGCAAAATATAGCGATCGGCGGGGAAACCAAGGATGCGGCCGTCAGTTAATTCCAGCATCACCATGCGTTTGTCTACCCAAACGCGCAGCGCTAATACTTCGGTTTCAGCGGCCGTGGAAGTCATGAAATTTCTCCCGTAATAACTGTCTATTTTCGTAGACTAAAGTTTCTACTTTGCGAATAGTAACGGCATCTAAGCCGCGATTACTTGCCAATTGTACTGAGTCGAGCCAGAATTTACATTCGCCATCGGCATTGCTGACGTGAATATGCGCAGGCTCATCACCTTCGTCGGAATAAAAATGAAATCGAAATCCCAATAAACGTAGCACCGTCGGCATAAAAGTCCTCTTATTGGGTGGCGAATTTTTGCGTAAAGACAATCAGAGCATCTAATTTTGCCTTCGCCGCGCCACTCGCAATCACTTCATGCGCTGCGTTAATCCCATCTTCGAGCGTTACCGCCAAATTAGCAGCATAAATTGCAGCGCCCGCATTGAGTAGCACGATGTCGCGGCAAGGGCCGGTTTCGCCATTGAGGATCCCTTCGATGATGGCTTTCGATTCGGCGGCGTTGGTCGCGTGGAGTGACTTAATGTCGGCCAATTCAAAACCAAAATCTTGTGGATTGATTTCATACTCAATGATTTCGTCGTCTTTCAATTCTGCGACGAAAGTGGGGCCGCTAATTGAGATTTCGTCCATACCATCTTTACCGTGCACGATGAGTATGTGCTTGGAGCCTAATTGCTTTAATACTCGCGCTTGAATACCCACTAAGTCGGGGTGAAATACGCCCATGACTTGATTGTCAGCGCCAGCAGGATTGGTGAGTGGCCCAAGGATGTTGAATATTGTCCGTACGCCCAATTCTTTACGCACTGGCGCAACGTATTTCATCGCACTGTGATGGTTGGGTGCGAACATAAAGCCCAAGCCGACTTCGTCGATACATTGGCCTACTTGTTCGGCGGTTAAATTAAGGTTGACGCCAAACGCTTCCAGCACGTCTGCTGAGCCTGAGCTCGACGATACCGAGCGACCGCCATGCTTGGCGACTTTGGCGCCAGCCGCTGCAGCGACAAATGAAGCGCAGGTAGAAATATTAAAGGTATGAGCGCCATCCCCACCTGTGCCGCAAGTGTCGACCAAGTGGCGACGATCTTGCACGGACACTTTGGTTGAAAACTCGCGCATCACGGTTGCCGCGGCGGCGATCTCCGATACGCTTTCAACTTTGGTGCGTAGGCCAATCAGCAGTGCGGCAATTTGCGCCTGCGTCATTTCGCCCGACATAATTTGCCGCATTAAATACAGCATTTCATCGTAAAACAGTTCATTATTATCAATCAGACGGTTTAAAGCGGCTTGTACGGTAATCATTAAGGGACTCTCTAAATGTTGATTGCGTAATTGAGTTTAATTTCATCGCCATGCTGGCCACGAAAAGCCCAGTTTTCTGGCGCGCATTCAATAATGCAAATCTCAATATCTGCCTCATTAATTGCAAGCTCAGCGCCTAATCGTTCATATAATTGGCGAATTAATTTTTTCTTAGTTGCCACACTGCGCCCCGTCATCATCATAATTTCGATAATTAAATAGGCTTCACTACGCCCAGAGGGCATGTAAAAATCGTCTTCGGCAAGAGGAAAAAAGCGATGAGCACGTTTATCTAAAGGGAAGGCCAGCGCATCCACAATGCAAGCGTGAATGGCATCTGATAGACGTGACTTCATTGGGTTTAGTGTTTTTGCTAAACCATAAATTTTAACTTGTGACATCGGCAGCCTCTTAGGCGAATTCGCGTAGGAAGTTATCGAGCATTTTATGTCCGTGTTCGGTCAGGATCGATTCAGGGTGAAATTGAACGCCTTCAATTGGCAAGGTTTTGTGGCGTACGCCCATAATTTCGCCATCGGCAGTCCATGCAGTCACTTCGAGGCATTCGGGTAGTGTTTCACGCTCAATCGCCAATGAGTGATAACGCGTTACTGTAACGGGTGAGGGTATATCTTTAAACATGCCAATATCGTTATGAATAACAGGCGATACTTTGCCATGCATTAGCGTTTTGGCGTGCAGTACTACGCCACCAAAAGCTTCACCAATCGCTTGATGCCCCAAGCAAACACCCATAATTGGTAATTTGCCAGCGAAATGCTTAATCGCTGCAATCGAAATCCCCGCCTCAGCAGGCGAGCAAGGGCCGGGTGAAATCACTAAATATTTGGGATTAAGTGCTGTAATTTCTTCAATGGTGATTTCGTCGTTGCGGTGCACTTGTACGTCTTGGCCAAGTTCGCCAAAGTATTGCACAAGGTTGTAAGTAAAACTGTCGTAGTTATCGATCATCAGTAGCATGGCGGTATCCTTTTTTCTCAATAGGGGGTGGCGCTTAAGCGTCTAGCCCTTGTTCAGCAAGTTCTGCTGCGCGTAATACGGCACGCGCTTTATTGAGTGTTTCTTGCCATTCACTTTGTGGTACTGAATCGGCGACAATCCCTGCGCCGGCTTGCATATACAGTGTTTCGTTTTTGACGACGGCGGTACGTAGCGCAATCGCCACATCCATGTCGCCATTAAAGCCAAGATAACCCACCGCGCCAGAATAAACGCCGCGTTTAGTTGGCTCTAATTCGTCGATGATTTCCATTGCGCGAACTTTTGGTGCGCCAGAAACGGTGCCAGCAGGGAAGGTGGCTTTTAAGACATCAATCGCGCTAAGTTTCGGTTTAAGCTTGGCTTCAACGCTTGAGACGATGTGCATCACGTGCGAGTAGCGCTCAACAATCATCTTGTCCACGAGTTTGACCGAGCCAGTTTGCGCAACGCGGCCTGCATCATTGCGGCCCAAATCAATTAGCATCACGTGCTCGGCGATTTCTTTTTCGTCAGCGAGTAAGTCTTGCTCTAGTGCCAGATCTTCAGCGCGGTCTTTGCCGCGTATACGGGTGCCGGCAATCGGGCGCACTGTTACGGTGTCGTCTTCTAGGCGAACCAAGATTTCGGGTGAAGCGCCAACGATTTGCATATCGCCAAAGTCGTAATAAAACATATACGGCGATGGATTGATGCTGCGTAGTGAGCGGTATAGCGATATTGCGGAGGCGCTAAATGGCGTACTCATGCGTTGCGCCAACACCACTTGCATCACATCGCCGTCTTTGATGTAGTCTTTTGCGGTCAATACGGCGGCTTTAAATGCGTCTTCGCCAAATTCAGACACTGGCTTGCTTTCTTGCTGTGTCGCAAGCGAAAGTGGAATATTGGCCGGCTCACGTAATTTCATCCGCAAGTCATGGATTCGCGCTTCGGCTTTATCAAATGACATTTCGTTATTTGGGTCGGCATAAACGACCAAGAATAATTTGCCGCTGAGGTTATCTACGACGACAATTTCTTCGGATAGCAGCAATTGAATATCAGGCGCGCCAATCGGATCTGGTTTTTCGCAGTGTGCGAGTTTGCGCTCGATGTAACGTATCGTTTCATAGCCAAAATAACCGACCAAACCACCCATAAAGCGCGGTAAACCACTGCTCGGCGGCGCTTTAAAACGTGCTTGATAGCTTTCAATAAAATCCAGTGGGTTGCCATCGTGTGTTTCGATAACTTCATTGTTATGGATTAATTCTGTTTTATTGCCGCAGACTTTAATGCGCGTGCGGGCTGGCAAGCCGATAAAAGAATAACGCCCAAATCGTTCACCACCAACGACCGATTCTAATAAATAAGAATAAGGGCGATTGGCAAGTTTGAGATAGACCGACAGCGGGGTGTCTAGATCGGCGAATAATTCTTGAATCAGTGGAATGCGGTTGTAACCTTGGCTGGCCAAGGCATCAAACTCAATACGGGAAATCATGGGGTGTTACTCCAAATGAATAGCAGAAGGGCGTAAGTAATTAAGCAAAAATTTCCTTGCTGCGTTGTCTCGCCTTGTTGTACTGAATGTACTAACTGCGGCGTCGACGCCTTGCCATCAAATTTTTGCGCGGGTACTTATGTTCGCGAAATCAGCGACGCCATCGCCAATTGCGACCTTCAAGTTCTTCTTTAATAAAGCGCGGTGTGGAGTAAAAAGCCATGTTGATAGATTTCTATAAAAATCGAAGATTGAGCTGCAATTGTGCGTGAACTGCGGCATATCGTCAAACGCGCAGCCGTTTCCGTCAGATTCACACGCATGACCAGCAAATTTATTGCCTATTTGAGCTAAATAGCGGGTTTAGTTTAAATCCAAGTAATCACGTAATTCGTCAAAACGATGAATAACCGCATCCGCGCCGAGTGATTCGATATTACTGCCGTAGCCATAGCTCACCGCAATCACTGGGCAGCCTGCCGCACGCGCGGCGAGAATGTCGTTTTCTGAGTCGCCGACCATCAGCATATCGGCGAGTTCTACTTTGAGCTGCAAAGCAGCAAATTGCAATGGTTCAGGGGCGGGTTTCTTTTTGGGTAGCGTGTCACCGGCGACGATGACTTCAAAATGCTCGAACACGCCAAGCTCCCGTAGTAATGGAATCGTGAAACGCTCGGGTTTGTTGGTAATAATCGCCAGCGGTATGCCGCGCTCATGCAGCATATGCAGTGTTTCTTGTACTTTGGGGTAGAAAGTCGTCGCCAGCGTAAGGCTTGCTCGGTAGTGCGTATTGAATAGCGCCATGCCTTGTAACTGTATCTGGCTCGCTGCGTATTCGGCACTTCGGCTGTCAGCCAATACCCTTGCCACTAAACTGGCAGCGCCGTCACCGACAAAGCTGGCGACGCGATCACTACTGAGTGCATCAAAACCTAAATCGGAGCGCGCTAAATTCGCCGCGCGTGCCAAATCCTGGATTGAATCGACCAAAGTGCCGTCCAAATCAAAAGCAATTGCTTGAATGCTCATGGTGCTCCTTAGTGGTATACCCTTGCCGCTTATTTGCAATAAAGGCTACGGGAATGTACCCATTATCTATTTAATAACTTGAGCAAATTTTCCAAAGGGCGACCGATAGCCGCTTGATTTTCATAAATTAAAATCGGTCGCTCAATCAGTTTGGGATGCCGCACCAGCAAATCGATGATGTCGGCATCAGTCAGGATTTTTCCTGCGCTCAGCTCGCGCCATAACTCTTCTTTTTGTCGAACCAAGTCTAGTGGCGAGATATTGAGCTGGCTGAGCAACTCAATCACCTCGGCTGCGGAAAGCGGTTCTTCGAGATAACGGCGAATCGTAGGGGCGTGGCCGCGCTCCTCGAGCGCAGCTAAAGCCTCACGGCTTTTGCTGCAACGTGGGTTGTGCAGTAACTGCATTATTTCACCTTCTTAACCGATTCGAGTTCAACACGCATTTGATCAATCACCGCTTTGTAATCAGGTTGGCTGTAAATCGCTGAGCCAGCTACAAAAGTATCGACACCTGCTGCAGCAATTTCGGCAATATTGTCGACTTTGACACCGCCGTCGATTTCTAACCAGATTTCACGACCTGTCTTGGCGGTGTAGGCATCAATCAGTGCGCGAGCTTGGCGCGCTTTGGCCAACGTTGCAGGGATAAACGATTGACCGCCGTAGCCTGGATTAACCGACATCAGCAAAATCATATCGATTTTATCCATCACGTAATCCAGGTAATGCAGCGGGGTTGCTGGGTTGAAAACTAAACCCGCTTTACAGCCACATTCTTTAATCAGGCCGAGCGATCGATCGATGTGTTCCGATGCTTCAGGGTGAAAAGTAATGATATTGGCGCCAGCTTTGGCAAAGTCGGGAATGATGCGATCAACCGGCTTGACCATTAAATGCACATCAATCGGCGCATCGGTCCATGGGCGAATCGCGTCGCACACCAAGGGGCCAATGGTTAAATTCGGTACATAATGATTGTCCATCACGTCAAAGTGAATAATATCGGCACCTGCCGCGATGACGTTTTTAACTTCTTCGCCCAGTCGGGCAAAGTCGGCAGACAAAATGCTAGGGGCGATGCGAAAAGTCATGATGGACTCCTTGTTGATCAATCGGTATAGGTAAGCATTCGTGCAAGCGTTTTATGGCAAGGCGTCGAAGCCGCAGACTGTGCATCGAGTACGACCAGGTGAGACAACGATGCTAGAAAACGCTTACTTAACTACTTAGGATTACAAAATCAGCCTAGTTTGACAGTTTATCGCGAAAACAAGCTGACTTTGCTCAATATGCTGCGCGCAGGCTGTTAAACTGCGGTGTCAAAGTTTAATCCGTCGCGATGAGGGCATCATGGAACATTTATATAAAGTAAGCGTGCAAGCGCGGCCATTTTATCTAGCAGAGCAATCCGATGAAAGTAGCGAGCAATATACCTTTGCCTATCAAATCACCATCACCAACGAAGGCTCGATTCCTGCCAAACTATTGACGCGGCATTGGATTATCGAAGACGCACAGGGCAAGTCAGAGGAAGTACGTGGAGAAGGTGTGATTGGTGAGCATCCAATACTCGCAACAATGCGAGTTCGATGTCATTCACAACGGCGCTGACTTTGGGCA
>CAUPHX010000018.1:0-17095 GCA_963511125.1 uncultured Deefgea sp.
ATCGCCAGCCAGCAAGTACAGCGTTTAGAAACCGCCATGTGCCAACGCCGCCGCTGGCCCGTGGGCGTCTTTGAGCAATTTTTAGCCACGCATCCCCTATTACGCCATTTGGTGCAACGCCTCGTTTGGGGCGTATACCGCGTCGAAGGTGAAGGCCGCTACGGTGGTGAGTTACTCGCCACCTTTCGCGTCGCCGAAGACGGTAGCTACGCCACGGCGAAAGACGATGAATACACCTTGCCCGAAGGCGAAATCCGCATCGGCCTCCCACATGCCTTAGAGCTACCCGAAGCCGATGCCGCGCAATTCGGTCAATGTTTTGCCGACTACCAATTGCAGCAGCCTTTTGCCCAGTTAGGCAGAGAAAGTCACCGTTTTAGCCCACAAGAAGCGGAGCAAGAAAAGCTCATTCGCTGGAAAGATCGCATCGTGCCGACCGGAAAAATCATGGGTTTGACCAGCAAAGGCTGGCGCCGTGGTGAAGCCCAAGATGGTGGTGGCATCTGGTATTACACCAAAGACATCGGCAATGGCCGCCTGATTGAACTGGCGTTTGATCCGGGCATTATTGTCGGCATGACCGATGAATATCCCGAACAAACCTTGCAAGAACTCACCATCTGCCCACAGTCTGGAAACCGTTGGCAGCAGACCAAAACGGATGCCTTCGCCACCTTGGATACCATCGTCGCAAGCGAACTGATCCGCGAAATGGAAACGCTGATTAGCTAATTTAAACGATGTATTGCCATGTAGCGACTGCAAATCAATGCTTGCACGGCAATACACCTGTAACGATATGGATTCTAATATGCGCCACTTTGAACTGATTGAAGGTCAAGCCAATAAATTTTGGGAAATCGAGCAAGTTGACACCCAGCTCCAACTGCGTTGGGGAAAAATCAACACCCAAGGACAAAGCCAAACTAAAGACTTTGACAGCACCGACGCGGCGCAAGCCGCGATGGAAAAGCTGATAAAAGAGAAAACCAAAAAAGGCTATATTGAGTCAGGGTATAGCGATGTAGCCATTACTCAAAAAGAACCTATAAGCAATACCCATCAAGAAACAAATACACTTGCAGCACCAGCAATCTGCATCACAACGATGCCAAGCAGCGCATTAGAAATCCCAAGCAACACCGAGCGCGGCGATATTGAACCTTGGTTAGCCGAAGGCACGCCGATTCAACTCCCCAAACGTCTACAAACCCCCTACCCAACACGGCAAAATCCGGGCGAGATGCAAGTCATCGATCCCGTTTCCGCGTGGAAAATAAAAACCGCAACGCTCAAGCAAAGGTTTCGCAATGAACGCTTTGAGCTTCAATTACCCGAAGCCGACCAAGCCGATTTCCTAGCTGCGATTGAGTGTATTAAGCTAGGACAACGGCCAGAAGAAGGGAGCCAGTCTTGGGCAAATCGAGTTAAACAAGGCTTGATCAAAGCCAGCGACCGCAGTGCCAGCTTTGGCGTGGATCGCTTTATACTCTGCTTAGCGTGCTATTACGGTGAAGATGCTGGCTTAAGCCCTTACTTCATTCATCATTACGGCTTGGTGCAAGCGTTTGAATTGCTGCTGGCCGCCGAACAAATTCAGGTCACACAAGAAAACAACAGCGGCATTTATTACCGTATCAGCGACCAAGTGAGCGACAGTTTTCACCGTTATGGTTGCTCAGAGAGTGAACTTTACTTTCGCACTGCATTAGCACATACCGATGCCGCCACATGGCAGCAATGCGTAGATTTTCTCCGCGCCGCAATCCCAAAACTACATCCCAAGCGCGTATGCCAGTTGGCATTTTTGTTTCCTGATCATCCGCAATTTGCTAATGAATTGCTTTTATCTAGTCAAACAGATAGGCGCTCTTATTACCTTTCTTATTTCGACTTCAGTCCGCTATTAGCCGTCGCCACGAACCCCGCAGCGATTGAATTGCTAATTCAACACCTAAAAGATTCTTACATTGCTTCTGATGAGCATTTTGTCGCCAGTGTAGTCGAACGCCATGGTATCGACTCTGTGCGTTATTTGAGCGTCTATAGCGATTATCGCGATCTAGTGAAAGAGGCCATTGCCGCCATTGGCACACCCGAAGCGATTTCTGTCCAAGCCCGCATTGCCGCCAACAGCAAAGGCGACCAACAACGACTGATGGAATCGTGCATGCGTTGGCCATTGGCCAGCATAAAAGCGCTGAGCCAAATGATTGTGGCCAATCACACTAGCAGCAAGCTACTACAAAGCATCTTGAAAACCGTACTACATGCGCATAACGAGGCCTTAGCACCTGTTTGGCCGTGGCTAGAGGCCGCGGAGCAAACCTTGCTGGGCGATTTGCTCAATAGCATGAGCAGCAATACACCACTGGCCGAGCCGGATGAATTACCCGCTGTACTGCGCAATGCACCGTGGCGAAGTAAAAAGAAAATCGGCACTGCGGCGGTGTTACAGCTGGTTGTACTTGAACTAGCTCCCGTCGAGCATTGGGGTAGCCTGCGCCAGCAGTTTTCGCAACTGGATCGTTGGGATAAACAAAGCCTTGAAGAAGCTCGCAACGACCCTGCTGAATGGGTACGCCATTTTGGTTTTCGCCGACTTGAAAACGATACGCCAGAACGTCAACGACTGACTGTAGAGGCCACCAACGCCATCAAAAACCAAGATGCAGCAGCCTTGATTGCTGCTTGGCAAACAGCGCTTTCCCATACAATTAATGCCAGTCGCAGCTATCAAGCCCTAGTGCTATTAACGCTAAGTAGCGATTCTGCTGCATTAATATGGAATTCTTTACCGCAACGCGGAATGGCCCATTTCCGACCGATATTGGCGCATTGCGGCTTAGCGATCTTGCCCAGTCTGGTCGAATTAATCGAAAAACATTCAGCCTATATTTTTGATTTCATCATGCCATTCGGTGCCTGCGCATTCGCCCCCCTCGTCGCGCAAACCTTCACCAAGAAAAAATCACTGCGCAAAGCGGCACAAGCGTGGTTGTTGCAATTCCCCGAACACGCGATCACTGGCCTATTGCCCGCGCTACTCGGCAAAGCAGCCGCGACGCAGCAAGAAGCCAGCCAAACGCTGCGCTTTTTAGCCCAACATGGTCATACTGAGTTAATTCAAACTGTCGGCCAGCGTTATCAAAACAACGCCGTCGATGCCGCCATCATTGATTGGCTGGCACAAGATCCTTTGGATTTCTTCCCGAAAAAAATCACCGCCACACCCGATTATTTTCAAATTCGCGCCGTACGCCGCCCCGTGCTGCATAACGGTCATGCTTTGCCCGATACGGCGCTGGAAGATTTACTCACCATGCTGCGCTTTCCCAACACCGGCGAAGCCTATGCTGGCTTAGCCCAAGTGCAAGCCGCTTGCCAAGCGCAATCCTTGGCCGATTTTGCTTGGGATATTTATGAGCAATGGACGCTGGCCGGCGCACCGAGCAAAGAAGGCTGGGCCTTTACTCAGCTGGGCCTTTTCGGCAATGACGACACCGCCCGTAAACTGAATGTGCTAATCCGACTATGGCCGGGTGAAGGCCTGAATGCCCGCGCCGTAACGGGCTTGGACATTTTGACCGCCATCGGCAGCGATGTGGCGCTGATGCTGCTCAATGGCATTGCGCAAAAAGTGAAATTCAAAGGGTTGCAAGACAAAGCCCAAGAAAAAATCGCTGAAATCGCCGAGGCGCGCGAACTTACTAGCGAGGAACTCGCCGACCGCCTCGCCCCTGATTTGGGGCTCGATGACAACGGCACGCTGCAACTTGATTTTGGCCCACGACAATTTGTGGTCGGCTTTGACGAAACACTCAAACCGTTTGTGCGCGATATGGACGGCCTTACGCTCAAAGACTTACCCAAACCCAAGCAAAGTGACGATGCCGAGCTCGCCAAAGCCGCCACTGAGCGCTTTAAATCACTCAAAAAAGACGCCCGCACCATCGCCAGTCAGCAAATCCAACGCCTTGAAAGCGCCATGTGCCAACGCCGCCGCTGGCCGCAAGACGTGTTTGTGCAGTTTTTAGCCACGCATCCACTGCTGCGGCATTTGGTGCATCGCCTCGTTTGGGCCGCGTACACGGTGGAGGGCGACGGCCGTTTTGGCGGGCAATTACTCAGCACCTTCCGCATCAGCAGCGATGGCAGTTATAGCAACGCCGATGATGATGAATACACTCTCCCTGAGGGTGATATCCGCATCGGTCTACCGCATGCATTAGAAATGCCCGAACCCGACAACGCCGCATTTGCGCAATTGTTTGCCGACTATGAATTGCTACAACCTTTCACCCAACTCGGCCGCGAGCATTATCAGCTCAGCGCTGAAGATGCCGCGCAAGCCCAATTGCTGCGCTGGAAAAATCAAGTTGTTGCAACAGGCAAACTGTTAGGGCTGAGCAATAAAGGCTGGCGGCGCGGCGAAGCGCAAGATGGCGGCGGGATCTGGTATTACACCAAAGACATCGGCAACGACCGCCTCATCGAGCTCACTTTTGAACCCGGCATGATTGTTGGCTTGCTGGAAGAATACCCAGAACAAACACTAGACAACTTAAATATCGCCATCAAAACCAAGGGTTGGCACCAAGCAAGCAATCAACCGTTCACAACACTCGACCCCATTGTCACCAGTGAACTAGTTCGCGATATGGAATCACTCATCAACTAACTGTAAAGATGTATAGCCTTGTAGCCATTTATAATAAATACCTATAAGGCTATACCAACGCATTAACAACACCATTCGGACACCATACAGTCATGCGCTATTTTGAATTTTCAGATGATAAATCCAATAAATTTTGGGAAGTTAGTCCCAATGATTGCGAACTGAACTTGCGCTGGGGAAAACGGGGTACGCAAGGACAAAGCCAAGTCAAAACATTTGACGATGCCAACAAAGCGGCGATGGCAATGGCCAAGCTCGTCAAAGAAAAACTAGGCAAAGGCTATGTTGAAGTCGATCGCGAGAGTGGCACAACGCCAGTCCCTCCAACCCAAACGGTCGCAGTGCAAAGCAATGAACGCACAGCCACCCCAACCGAACCTGCAAAGAAAGCCCCCAGCGCCAAAGCCATTCTGCCAATTGAATCACAAGACTTCACCCCCGCTTGGCACTCATCGCAATTACAACTGACCTTACCAAAAAACTTGTACACGGCCTTTCCCAGCCGCACGCAGTCGGGTCAGAGCTTGCTGTTGGATCAAGACGCAGATTGGGACAATGTGTGCAGCACATGGCAACACACTTATCGCTACACCAGCGTGCTGGCGCTTAAATCCGACCCGCAACTGCACGAACTATGCCAATTCACGGTACAACGAATGCAAGCTGGCGAGCACAATGCCAGCCCAGAGGCCGATGCCTTACTGATGGCGCTCCAACCATTACCAGCCGAATTCTATTTAAGAGATAGCGATCATCTGGTGTGCTTTTTGATTGCGCAGCACGGTTTAGAAACGACGATTGAGATTTTTCTGGCGTCATTACAATACCGCACCCAACGCGCGTCCGGCGCGATGACTGGAATCCAAGTGCTGCGGCAACCGAAGCCAAGGCAACTCAGTGAAGTCACGCAGTGTGAGCAGCTATTGCGCACCGCGCTCGCCCAAACCGATGCTGAAACTTGGGCGCGCTGCGCGGCTAAAATTCAAGCCGCTGAGCCCCATGTTCATATCAGTCAGAAACCCACGCTGGCATTTTTATTGCCCGATTTACCTGAATTTGCCAATGCCATGGCGCTCGATTTTGCCAATGCAGGCTGGGATGCCGATTATTCCTTGTTAGCGTGTGTCTGCACCAGCGATGAGGCATTCCAAGCTATTTTGCAGGCGCTCACTAGCAAAGCCTTAGAGCACTTGCAACGCTTCGGACAAAGTACTGGCTGGCAACACATTCACTGCACTGAATGGATATTGGGATTGATCGAGCGCCAAAATCAAGCCGCATTCGAATTGCTGCAGCATCTAGGACGAGTCGATGAAGTGGCTGACGTTTTAGCCTATGTGCATCATCCCCGCGCCCTCATTATTTTGACGCGATATGCCCAGCTGGATGCCAATTCGAAAAAGCGCTTTACTACAGCCTGCTATCGCTTTCCACATGCCGCTATTTGCGCCTTGGCTGAAATGGCTTTAGCTAATCCACGGGAAGCGTTTATCCAGCACCAGCTCACCAGCCTAGTTACGGCGCACATTGAATCGGTGCAACAGATACAACCTTGGCTGGATGCGGCCAGCCGCGAGCTGATTCAACGTTTAATAAAAGTACCTCCCACTCTCGCCAGCCCTGCCGAGCTACCCAGCGTATTGCAAACTGCACCGTGGCTCAGCAAAAAAACACCGCGCTATGTAATCACTCTGGCGCAACTTGAATTAGCGGATGAGGCCAATTGGACTGAGCCACTCATTCGACGCTACGGGCAATTATCAGGCTGGCAAGCAGAAAAAGTCGCTGAATGCCGCGAGTCCAGCGAAGCGTTTTACAGTCGTTTTGGCTTTGGGTATGCCAATAACAGCAAAAAACTCACTGCAATCAAACAAGGTTTTACTCAAGCGGTACACGACAATCAAGCAGCAGGCATTATCGCAGCATGGCAAGCCTTGCTGGCGCAGCCAGACAATGAAAGCCAAACCTTTGACGCCAACATTTTATCCGCCCTGCCCGCAGCTACCGCGCTGCAAGTATGGCAAGGGCTGTGTGATCAAGACAGCTATCATGTTGAGGCTGGCGCCTTGCTCTATCACTGCGGCGTTGAAGCCTTACCTGGCCTAATACCCAAAATCAATGCCGACCCGAACTATTATTTCGCCAGTTTGATCGCCATTGGCAGTTGCGAGCTTGCGCCGCTGGCCGCCAAACTGTTTGCGCGGCATAAGAAATTACGCGCCGACGCCCAAAACTGGCTACTCGCGCATCCAGCCCACGCCATCACCGGCTTGCTGCCGATTGCATTAGGCAAAGATGGGCCACAGCGTGAAGACGCCGCGATGGTGTTGCGCTTTTTAAATCAACATGGGCGCCGTGATTTGCTGCTGGAAATGGCCAGCCGTTACCAGCAAGAATCAGTCACTGCGGCGCTGATCGCCTTGCTCAATGAAGATCCACTGTCGCTCTTTCCGGCCAAAATCCCCAAAGCGCCCGATTTTTTCCAAGCCCTCGCCTGCGCCCGCCCGATTTTGCAAGGAAGTAATAAGGCGCTCACCGACGAAGCCATGACGCATCTGGGCACCATGCTGCGCTTTCCCACCGCCGAAGGCGTTTATCCTGGCCTAATCCAAGTCAAGGAAAGTTGTACCGCGCCATCTTTAGCTGATTTTGCTTGGGATGTGTTTACACAATGGCAATTTGCTGGCGCACCGAGCAAAGAAGGTTGGGCCTTCACCCAACTAGGCATTTTGGGCAATGACAGCACCGCGCGGCAACTTACGCCGATGATTCGTCAGTGGCCCAGTGAAGGTTTAAGCGCTCGCGCGGTCACGGGCTTGGATATTTTGGAAACGATCGGTAGCGACATCGCTTTAATGCTGCTCAATGGCATCGCACAAAAAGTAAAATCCAAAGCCTTGCAAGATCACGCGCGGAAAAAAATCGCCCAGATTGCCCAAGCGCGGGAACTGAGTAGCGAAGAACTCGCCGACCGACTGGTGCCCGATTTAGGCTTAGACGAACACGGCACAATGAAGTTAGATTTCGGCCCACGGCAATTTTTGGTCGGCTTTGACGAAACACTCAAACCCTTTGTGCGCGATATGGACGGCGTACGCCTCAAAGACTTACCTAAACCCAAGCAAAGCGACGACAGTGAATTGGCCAGTGCGGCAACAGAATGTTTCAAATTACTCAAAAAAGACGTGCGTACCATCGCTAGCCAGCAAGTGCACCGGCTAGAAACCGCGATGTGCCAACGCCGCCGCTGGCCTGTGACGGTCTTTAGCCAATTTCTAGCCGCGCATCCATTGGTACGTCACTTGGTACAGCGCTTAGTTTGGGGCGTTTATAGCGCAACAGACAGCCTTTATGGCGGCGAATTACAAACGTGCTTCCGCGTTGCGGCCGATGGCAGTTACACCACCGCTGAGGACGATCAGTTTGCGCTGCCCGCTGGTGAAATCTGCATTGGCCTACCCCATGCGCTTGAGCTGGATGCCGCCGACGGTACCGCTTTTGCGCAATTATTAGCCGATTACGAGTTGCTACAGCCCTTTACACAATTAGGCCGCGACTGTTACAGCTTGAGTAACACAGAAACCGAACTCACCGAGCTGACACGCTGGCACGGCAAAATCGTCGCCACCGGCAAAATCATGGGGCTCAGCCACCGTGGCTGGCGACGTGGCAATGCCCAAGATGGCGGCGCGATCTGGTATTACACCAAAGACATCGGCAACGACCGCCTGATCGAGCTGCTATTTAGTCCAGGAATGAATGTTGATTTTTATGACGAATCAGAACAAACCTTAGAAAACTTAAGCATTGGCATGAAGAACCAAGACTGGCACAGCCAAAGCCATGACACCTTCGCCACACTGGACGCCATTACGGCCAGCGAGCTGATTCGCGATATGGACATGCTCATCAACTAGTCAGTAGCGGGTATTACAGTGCAGCCATTACTCATCAATGGCTACATTGCAATACCCATTGCACAGCGTATTACAAGCTAAAACTGTCATGAACTGTGCAATTCTCATCAGCAATTAAGTAAGTTTTTGACACTAGCACGACTTATTTCATAGCATCATCGCCTACACTTCGGGAGCCGTGGCATGCAGCGTTTTGAAAACTCAGTAGACAGTTCGGACAATACCCTTCCTTCGACTTCGAATCGTGGCGACACGCCGCCTTGGCTACGAAAAAATCCGATTAACCTGACCAAGACCATGCGGGCGTATGCCCTGCCCAACCGCGCCAATCCGGGCGAGCCTTTGCAACTGGATGCCGACACCGAATGGCAGACTTTTGCCGCCTCGGTCAATGTCGAAGCGAATAGCGTCCTGTTTGAAGAACTCATCATCGCCGATTCGGCTGATGCGATGCACAAAGCTGGTCAGCAAGCGATCGAGCGGACGAAAACGGCACAACGGGCAGGCAACGTACACTCTGAAGCCGTGTTATTGGCTCTGTGCTGCACAAGCCATTCTTCCTACACCAATCCACTCCTGCTTAGCCGCTATCTCTTGGCGCAATACGGCCTACTCAAAGCATTGGAAATTCTCGTCTTGGCGGAACAAATCAATATCGAAGAAAAATCTACCGGAAAATGGGTCTCCTACCATAACGGCGCACGATCCACGACCAGCCGAATCATTACATTGAGCCAAACCATTGGCGACACCTTGCGTAAAGGCGAGTTCACCCAGGCCGAGCTATTCTTTCGCACCGCCTTGGCACAAGCCACACCTGAGGAGTGGCAACAAGCAGCGACACAATTACAGGCTGCATTACAACTACTCCATCCGGCGCGGCGCGTGCTGCTGGCCGTGCTGCTGCCGGAAATTCCAGAGCTGGCCAATCAGCTGGCGCATGATGTGCACAGTGATCACGCTACCCTGAGCTGGTTGGCCACCGTCGTCACTTCGCCCGAAGCTCGCGATAAGATCATCAGCAACAGTCGCCGCAATGATGGCTATGGCTATTGGTGGTGTTATCAGCATCAATTTGCCAGCACAGTGATTCAGCAGCATGGTACTGATGCCTCGGCACTGCTTAGCCATTTTATTGAAAACGATGGCGTGGCCGACATGCTGGCGCGCATTGGTACGCCCGAATCCATACGGGCTCTAGCCCATGCTTCCGACGGAGGTAAAGCCAAGTTACAACGCTTTGCCAAGGCGTGCGAGCGCTGGCCCTTGGCGGCGATAGCGGCGCTGGCCGAGATGCTGGTCAAGGCCGGTCGGCATGAGAAGGCACGCTATCACACACAGCTAAGCTCACTATTGCTAAGCCATGCCACTGAAGTAGCAAAACTGCAACCATGGCTGGAGCCGGCAGCATGGCAGGTCATCAGCGATCTGCAGGCCGAGCTGGCGCAGCAAGCAGTCAGCAGTGCCGCCATCAACAGCATGCCCGCAGAACCAGCGCCCGAGCAAGCGGCCCAAGCGGCCCAGACCACCGCACCCGATCCGCAAGCCAGCAGCCTGCCTGCCGTGCTGGTTTCGCCGCCGTGGCTTGCCAAGAAAAAGCCCGCCATCGGGCCGCTCAAACTGGATGTATTGCCTCTGGAACCCATAGAGTTGTGGGCAGAAGGAGAACGCGAACGGGCTCTAGCACACCGCCAATCGCAACTGGATGAAGTCCGCCCAACACCGGAAAATTTTCCCCGAAAATTGCTGCGATACTGGGGCTCTGCCGAGCAGCAATATCGCGAGTTCGTCGAGGTCGCCCAGCAAGCTATCGCAGCGAATGATGCAGCGGGACTGTCGGCGGCCAGTCTGGCCTTTATCACGGACAAATCGAGCTGGACTTACCAAATCGCCGCCTTTTATTTGGCGCTGCTGCCCAAAGATCTGGCGCTGGCAGTCTGGCCCACTTTCGCCACCATCGATGACAGCCCCGGCGACTTTTGTATGGCCTACTTTGGCCTGAACGGACTGGATGGCCTGCTGGCTGCCGTGGAGCATCATTCGGAAAACGGCATTAAGCTGGCGCAGCATTTCGGTTGGACCGTATTGGCCCCAATCATTACCCAAGCCTATATCAAGATAAAAACCGCACGCACCAACGCCCGCAACTGGTTACTCAAGTTCCCAGAGCACGCCATTACCGGCCTGCTACCCGCGGCGCTGGGCAAAGCCGGAACTGCCCGCGACAACGCCAGCAATGTACTGCGCCTGCTGGCCAGTCAGGGGCACACCGACCTAATCCGCCAGGTTGCGGCACGCTACGGGCAGAAGGAAGTCGATCTAGCCGTACAGGCCATGCTGGATGCCGACCCGCTGGATTGCTTCCCCGCCAGAATCAGCAAGGCACCGTCCTTCTGGGCACCGCAAGCCTGCCCGCGCCCGCTGCTGCTGGATGGAATGCCATTGCCGGATTCGGCACTGGAACACTTGGGCAGCATGCTGCGCTTCCCCACCAGCGAAGGGGTTTACCCCGGCATCGAACAGGTGAAAGCCGCCTGCCAGCGCGAAAGTCTGGCCGCATTTGCCTGGCAGGCCTTCCAGCAATGGGAATACGCTGGCGCGCCTAGCAAAGACAATTGGGCCTTTACCGCCTTGGGTCTGCTCGGCACTGATGAAACCGTGCGCCAGCTGGTGTCCTTAATTCGCGTCTGGCCAACCGAAGGTCTGCTGGCGCGGGCGCAAAGCGGGCTGGATGTGCTGGTACGCATTGGCAGCAACTATGCACTGCTACAACTGAATGGGGTCGCGCAGAAGGTCAAATCCAAGCCACTGCAACTGGCAGCCCAAGAAAAAATGCAGGAGCTGGCCGACAACGCGGGCTTGACCGCCGATGAGCTGGCCGAACGCATCACGCCCGATCTGGGGCTGGATGCCGAGGGTGGCTTGACGCTGAATTTCGGCCCGCGCCACTTCCGCATCGGTTTTAATGAGCTACTCAAACCGGTGGTATTTGACAGCGACAACAAACGGCTGGCCGATTTGCCTAAGCCCAACGGCAGCGATAATGAATACCGCGCCAGCGAAGCGGTGCGTCAATTCAAAGCCCTCAAACGCGATGTTAAGACCTTGGCCGAACAAACGCTCAAGCGGCTAGAACGGGCGATGTGCCAGCAACGACAATGGGCGCTCGACATCTTCGAAAGCACGCTGGTACAACACCCGCTATTGCGCCATGTGGTGCGCCGGCTGGTGTGGGCCTACAGCGCAGGCGAGCACATGCAGACTTTCCGCGTGGCCGAAGACCTGAGCTACACCGATGCGAGCGACAACACCATCAGCCTGCCTGCCACTGCGGTCATCGTGTTGGCTCATCCATTTAACCTAGAGCCTGCCACAGTCGCCGCCATGAGCCAACTGTTTGCCGATTACCAACTGATCCAGCCCTTTGCCCAGCTCAGTCGAGAAGTCTTCCGCGCTAGCGATGCGGATGCGGCAGTGACCGAGGCGCTGAACAAGGCCGTGCCGACCAATGCCCTACGCGGTTTGGAAAGCCGAGGCTGGGAAAAAGGGGATAATTTTAGCGGGGAGATCGGCAGCTACACCACTCAACTCAGCGCCGATTGCCATGCCAAACTGCATTTTGAACCGCCGTATTCTTTAGCTGTCGCCGATAAAACCCTGCGCCATCAACTCGATCATTTGACGCTGAAAAACCAAGGTCAGCCTGTTGCCGCCGCGCAGTTGGATGCCATCATCCTGAGCGAATTACTGCGTGATTTGCATCATCTGCAGCAGTAAATACGGTAAGGGTACGGCTCGAAATAACTTACCGATTGAGCAGATCGTCATCCCCGAATGTTTCTATCGAGGATCCAGCCGCACCGCTGGATTCCCGCTGCCCGAAGGGTACGCAGCGCGCGACACGCGGGAATGACGAACTTTTAAAAACGGGAAGTTAATCTGAGCCACACCCTAAGGCAGTTGGGAAAATCAAAAAATATAAAAGTATAAGGCTGTAGCCAATATGAATAATGAACTAGCAAGCAATACCCAATCATTCAATCAAAAATCAGATGAATTACCCGTGGTTTTAGTTAACCCGCCGTGGCTCAGCCAACAGGCGCGTAACGAAGTCGCCGCTTTGACACTCAACGTGTTGCCACTCGACCCGATTGAGCGCTGGGATGCATCGGCGAAACAAAGCGTTTTAAGTTGCCCCGCTTACACCGAACATTATTGGGGCGCATCCAGCGATTATGCATGGGCTCAAAAAGCCGTCGACAACAAGACCCCCGAAAATATCATCGCGGCATTGGGCTTTCACCCTTATGAAACCAACTCAGACAACATCCGCCTGAGCAACGAAAAAATCCATCGAGGCATGCTTGAAGCGCTACTGGCTGGCGATATGCCAGAGCTGGCACTGCGCTTTGAAGCAAAAGGTGGGGCGTCGTCACGCATCAATAGTTATGCCCTACCCTTACTGAGCGATGCGCAAGCTTTATGGTTTTGGAATGACTATGCTTTATCACCCCACCACCTGAGCGACACGCCCTATCCGATGGCCGTTTATGGGCTGCGCGCCTTGCCCGGCTTATTAGTGCGCGTGCAACAAGCGGGCAGCGCCTTATTGCCCGTTACGCTGTATTTTGGTGCTCAAGAACTGGCGGCAGCGATGGCGCGCAAATACCGTGGCAAAGTGAAAAGCCTACGCGAACTAGCGCAGCAATGGCTGCTTAACTTCCCCGAGCACAGCATCAGCGCGCTCTTGCCCGCCGCATTAGGCTGCGCCAGTGAGGCGCGTGATGAGGCGCGTTTGGCGTTGCGCTTATTGTTGCAACATGGCCATGCCGATTTAATGCAGCAATGGGCGGCGCGTTACACAGATGACGCCGTCACCGCGGCCACGCATGCTTTTATTCACGAAGATCCACTGGCGCAATTCCCTAGCAAAATCAGCAAAATGCCGGCGTATATGCAGCAGCAAAGCTGGCGACGTCCGGTGCTGGTTAGCTCCGGCCAAGCCATCCCCGATCGTGCGGCCGATTATTTAGCCACCATGCTGCGCTTTCCGCTGGCTGGAGGGCGCTATGCGGGTTTGGATCAGGTGGCGGCGGTGTGCACCAAAGATTCACTCGCGCAATTTATTTGGGATGCCTACGACAGCTGGAACAACAACGGCTCGCCCACCAAAGAAAGCGTGATTTTCCAACATTTGGCCCCGTTTGCCAGTGATGAAACCGCACGTAAATTAGGCACTTTAACCCGCCAATGGGCGAACAACTCCGTTTGGGTACGCGCCATTGCGGGTATCGACATGTTGGCGCAAATCGGCAGCGATATCGCCTTATTACACATCAATAGCATTGCGCTCAGTTGCAAAAAACCCAGTATGCAAGAGCGTGCTAAAGACAAAATTGCCCAAATTGCCGCGGAAAGAGAACTCAGCGTGGCCGAAATGGAAGACCGCCTCGCGCCCGATATGGGCTTAGATCAAAATGGCAGTTTGAGTTTAGATTTTGGCCCACGCCACTTCACGCTGAGCTTTGATGAAGCACTCAAACCTTTTGTCCGCGATGCCGACGGCGTACGCTTGGCGGATCTGCCCAAGCCCCGTAAGAGCGACGATGAAGCCTTATCCAAAGCGGCCACCGCACAATTTAAAGGGCTGAAAAAAGACGTCAAAACCATCGCCAGCCAACAAATTCAGCGCCTAGAACAAGCCATGTGCCAACGCCGTCGTTGGCCAGTGGCCGCATTTCGCGAATTTTTAGCCCTCCACCCGCTATTGCGGCACCTAGTGCAACGTTTGGTGTGGGCAGCCTATGCGCCAGACAGCAGCGCGCCGCTGTATATGTTTCGCGTCACCGAAGATGGCAGTCACAGCGATGCCAATGACGATGCCTTGGCCTTACCCGACAGTAGCTACGAAATTGGCCTGCCGCATCCATTGGAAATGAGCGCAGCAGATTTAGCTGCTTTTAGCCAATTGTTTGCTGACTACGAATTACTGCAACCCTTTCCGCAACTCGCCCGCCCCGTTTACCTGCTGAGTGCTGAAGAGGCTACGAGCAATCAGCTACTGCGCTGGCAAGGCAAAACCACCCCTGCCGGACGCGCGCTGGGTTTAACGGGAAAAGCATGGCATGGGTCAGTGGAAGAGATGTGCTACATCACATTCGCGCGTGACTTGGGTGGCGGCAACTCGGTCGAATTCAATCTTGAACCGGGCGTACCTTTGTACGACATGGTCGCTGGCGAAGTACAAACCGTACAAGCCCTCACTTTACATCGGTACCCACGCAGCGAGCATGTCTCCTTTAGCCAGTTGGATCCGATTCGCTGCAGCGAGTTAATTCACGAATTAGAGATGTTGACTCAATAAAGAATGGGCTAATGCAGTAGGCATAAAAAAGGAACGCAATGGTCAATAAACAACCCGTATTAGAAAAAACAAAATCAGATGGCGGAGTCAAAGAGGCTTTGGCTTGGATAGTAGGTGCCGGCTTAGCCATTGGCACCTTTCTGGTGCTGCAAAATTTGTTTGACGAAACTGCCAATGGATATCAATTGATGTTCATCCTTGGATTAGGTGGTTTGCCGGCGATTGCGTTTGCAACTGTTACGAGTATTGCGCTTATTGTGATGGCACCTCGTAACGCAGCCCAATTTCTAGTCGCAATTTGGCTGCCCAGCATTGTCACACTGTGTGTTACGACGCCATTTTTTATGTATGCACAGCATGCAAGACAGACAGCCTTTGAGAAAGAACAAGAAAAAATTTCTCGTGCTATCGGCCCTGGTGAAATTCAATTTTTGGCGCTGTCACGAGATGGCCTTCCTGCAGATCAGGTTGATTCATCATGGGTTTTCAAATTAGAGAGTACGTTGCCACAGGGACAAGCTGAAGTTGATTCAAATCGCCCGATTCCAAATTATGACGGATACCAGCTTACCGAAAACAATAAGATCACGGCAACAGCGAATACCTACCCTGAAACACAGCTTCAAAAGCGTTTTATTGTCCCGAAAACGGATTACAGCACAATCGAACCTTTTGTTCGTTTAGATGGCGGTGCGGCAACGCCTTCGCCCAAAGCGGCGTGGCTGTGGCCAAAGCAGGTGGGTACGATGGCTTACGTTTACAAAGATCATATTGAGACTGCGCCTGTTATCAATCATTTAGAGAAAGAGCAGCAAGTTCACGCAACGATGGTGAAATTGACCAACCTGACAGGCAAGGATCTGATGCGGGTGAAGGTCAATGGTTGGAATCTGCCAGACCAATACATTCGTCGTTCGGCATATTGCGAGAGCGATGAAGAGCACTATATTCCAGCCATAATTGGACAAAGGCTATTGATTGAATGGCAAGTGGATGGGGATGAAACTTGGCATTCAGCGCTTAGCAATGCACTGCCAGCAGAACCTAAGTTGAGCGCTGGTCAATTTAGACGCTCACAGGGTGTTGACATATTGCTAGGCCAAGATAAAACGATGGCCATTCGCCGTAAGGTGACTTTTGATACCCAAGTAAATGAAGATATGAATGAGCCTGCCGAGATGGTAAGCGAAGAACTGCCTTCGTTTTCGCAGTTTAATAAACAATATATTGGGTGCACGCCCAAAGACAAAGGGTGGCCAGGTGCTCTGATGGTCTACAACCTCACCAGCAAGCGATTAAAAGATATGGATGGTCGGTTTGGTACTATTTTAGCGGGTCGGCGCGAAGGGCCAGAAAGAAATTCGATTACAACGGTTTTTGAGCAGTCATTTGATGGCGATAAGATTAAACCCAATATTCAATTGAATTTGCAGGATAAAGACCCTGCGATCGCGCCACGAAAGATCACGGTCCCAGTGCCAGACTATTCGAAAATGAAGCAGTTACTTGCTCAATACTCCAATAAATTAACGCCGAGTGACTTTCGTTTTGAAGTGTTTGTTTACCCCGATACGGTAGAGAGTGGCCTAGTTTTAGCGCGACCTAGTCAGCTCATTGATGGTGATTTCATGGATTTTAGTGTTACAAATCAAACAGGCCGGACGATTGCTCGACTGCAAATCAATGGCGTTGAGATCGCACAAGCACACAACTCGGAATATGCGTTTTTGTGTAGTGAAATGCCATATCGAACCTCAATACCACCATTGCTGGATAATAATCATATACGTTGGCAGTACGTGGGGAGCAGGGAATGGCAGAGCGCCGATGTTGCCGCTAAAAAAATGACAGCTGCAACATTGCCTTCAAAATCAACTATTTCCGTTCCACATCTGTATTTAAAAGATGATGCCCAACTTTTATTTTTAATTCAATACGGAGTTGATAAAGCAGGATATCTGAATTGTAAAGAGGGCGGCTGCGAAAACGCAGACCCTAGTAAAAAAGAAGCCAACGCATTTATTCTCAATGCGAAAGAATGTAAATATGAAGATAATGACAATTTGTAATTACAGAGCATGCCCGCCTATTTTTAAGCATCAACACCTAATCAGAACGCCACCAAAAAAATAA
>CAUPHX010000019.1:0-17080 GCA_963511125.1 uncultured Deefgea sp.
CGCATCGAGAAACGGTTTGTCGCGCAAATCGGTTTTGCGTACCACGGTACCGGATTGGGCAAAAACACTGCCGCTGATTAAAATACAAACGAGAGGGATGAGTTGCCTCATTGGGTTTTCTCCTGAGGTTCAAAAAGGTGTACGGCTTGTTCACGGCCTTTCACACTGTGGCTGCCGTGCTCAATAAAGTTAAAATGTTCTGCGCAAGCGGCGCGGGTGCTGTCAGACACTAAAATCCGTGCTTTGTCTTTGGTCAGACCTTCAATGCGTGAGGATAAATTGACCGTGTCGCCAATGACGGTGTAGTCGAGCCGCGACGCTGAGCCGATAAATCCCACTACGGCTGAGCCGGTATGAATCCCAATCCCCACATCAAAATTAGCATTTAAATCTTTCAGTTCTAATTTGAATTTTTCTAAGGCTTGGGACATTTCGAGTGCGGCTTCAATGGCATGCCGTGCATGCTCTGGGTCATTGGCGGGCGAGCACCAAAATGCCATGATGTCATCGCCAATAAATTTGTCCAAGGTGCAGCCGTGCTTGAAAATAATTTCCACCTGCAAGGTGAAGTAGCGATTGAGTAACTGAACAATATACGCAGCGTCATGGCTTTCGGACAGGGTGGTAAACCCACGAATATCCGAGAATAAAACCGTAATTTCACGTGCTTCGGCCGGTTTATTCAGATCAATCTCGCCACTGGCAATCAGCTCACCAACGACGCGAGAATCCCACAAGCGAGAAAACAGTGCAATCGCGTGTTCCCGCGTCGCTTTTTCAGCCAAATAGGATACGAGCGCAGAAACCCAGAAATACATCCAAGCCCAAGCGATGGCAGAGGCCAGTGGTAAAAAATAATGCTGTTTCAATCCATACCACATACTGAGCCCAGCAAGTAGCGAAATGCCCAGCATGCTGGCGGCCAGCGTCATCGTGTTCAGATTCACTGCATAGCCCCACGCCAATAAGCCACACAGCATCAAGGCCATCACAATAAAATAAGTGCGCGGTACTTCATGCAGCCAGTCACCGTATTTGCGGTTATCAATCGCAGTCGCGAGGATTTCAACGCCAGGGTAGAGTTGCCCCATCGAGGTGGGGCGTATGTATTGTAGACCAGGGGCGGCGGTGCCAATCAGGAAAATTTTGTTGGTAAATTCATTCGTTGGGCGATTGGATTGTTCGCTATTGGCGGCGAGGTAAATATCTGAAAATGGAATGTGCAGCCGGTCGGTGTGCCAATTGAGGCGAGTCAGCTCTGCATCATGAGCTGGCCAATTGAAATCGCGGGCGAGTCGTTCTGGTAGCGATGGAATGAGCCAGCCATCGATATTCACACTGGCCAAATAGTGGCGACCGATGCCATCGCTATCTGCGTTGAAATTAATCAGCCCGCCTTGCCATTTTGCTTGTTGAATCACATTAGGCAGCAAGAGTGTTGCTCTAGCGTCCTTGTTCGCTGAGGCGCTCGGAGATATACCCAGTGGCTTGGGTAATTCGGCTAGTTTTCTGCTATCCCCATCGGGCAATTTTTGGTAGGGAAAATAGACGTTCTTTAAGTCGCTAATTGCGTCTTGTAGAATTTGATCGTGCTCAGGCCGAAAGGTATCTGGCTCATTAAATAAAATATCGAACACAATGGCTTGTGGGTTTTGTGCTGCAATGTATTGCACCATTTCACCGTGAATCGAGCGGGGCCAGGGCCAACTGCCACTCTCGGCTTTTTCGTTCATCTCTTCTAAACTTTTTTGGTCAATATCGATGATGACGATGTCTTTGCTGGCTGGGCGTGATTGCGCCAGTTGGCGTTGCAAAATATCACCAAAACGCTGATCAATAATTTCACCGAAATGTAGCCAGCCAAAATCGAGCACAATCAATGCCGCGATCAGTGCTAGTAAGGTGGAATACGATAATTTACGCAGCATAAGGCGACCTAGCAAAATGAAGTTTCTTTATAGCGCGAAGATCCAAATGAAAAAAGAGGGAAAGCTCTGCTTTACCTCTTTTTTATTGTAGTGAAGCAAATTTAGATCTTAAAACGCAGGAACAACCGCGCCTTTGTATTTTTCCAAGATGAATTTCTTCGTTTCTGGGCTATGCAAAGCAGCGCTTAGTTTTTTAATCGCTGGAGAGGCGCTGTTATCAGGACGCGCTACGAGGATATTCACATACGGTGAGTCGTTGCCTTCGATAATCAATGCATCTTTAGTTGGATTGAGTTTTGCTTCCAAGGCGTAGTTGGTATTGATTAGCGCAACATCAACTTGGCCTAAGATACGTGGCAAAGTCGCCGCTTCAAGTTCGCGAATTTTGAGCTTTTTCGGGTTTTCTGCGATGTCTTTGCTGGTTGCCAAGATGTTTTTATTGTCTTTCAGTTTGATCACGCCCGCTTTATCCAGCAAAAGCAAAGCGCGGCCACCGTTGGTTGCGTCATTTGGGATGGCAATCGTTGCACCTTCTTTCAAGTCCGCAAGTTTTTTAACTTTGGTCGAATACGCGCCGAAAGGCTCGATATGCACGCCAGTCACCGTCACTAGATTGGTACCTTTGCCTTTATTGAACTCGCTAAGATAAGGCTGGTGCTGGAAGAAATTACCATCGAGTTTTTTCTCTGCGACTTGGACATTCGGCTGCACGTAATCGGTAAAGACTTTAATTTCTAAATTAACGCCTTGTTTAGCCAGCGTTGGTTTTACAAATTCTAGAATTTCAGCGTGTGGTACCGCAGTAGCACCAATGGTCAGTTTTTCAGCTGCGTGGGCAGAGAATGCAAGCGCGGCGAGAGCGATGGCGGTGAGCGTTTTTTTCATCATGGTGTCCTTGTGGGATAGAGTCAGTAACTGTGTAAAAGTTTTCCAGCAAGGCGCACGTGACGCCAGTACAAATTTTACGGCGAGACGTGGCAACGATGCTGGAACGCTTTTGCTTTAGTAAATATCAGGGGGGATTGTCCTGATTTTTATAGCGCAGCGGGATCAGGGTTTTCCGCCGCTGCGCATCTAGGAAAGTATATTACGGTTATTTAGTTGTATTTTTATAGATTAAATAATACTAAACAAATGCTCTGGTGATTATTTGCGGCTGAAATGAATCACCAGCCGGTCGCCGATCATTTGCAATATTTGCACTAAAACCAAGAGCAAGATCACGGTTACGACCATGACATCCGTTTGAAAACGCTGATAGCCAAAGCGAATCGCCAAATCACCCAAGCCGCCGCCGCCAATGACGCCCGACATCGCAGCATACGAAACCAAGGTAATTGCGGTGACGGTAATCGCTGCCATCATGCCCGGCATCGCTTCTGGTAGTAGCGCTTTAAAAACGATTTGGCTGGTGCTCGCGCCCATTGCTTGCGTCGCTTCGATAATGCCGCGATCGACTTCGCGCAATGCGGTTTCAACCAAACGAGCAAAAAATGGCGTTGCGCCAACGACGAGCGGCGGAATCGCTCCGGCAACGCCGAGCGAGGTGCCTGTTAGTAAAACAGTGAACGGAATCATGATAATCAGCAAAATCACGAACGGCACTGAGCGCAGAATATTCACGATAAACGATAAAACGCCGTACACATAAGGCTGTTCCAGCAATTGCCGTTTGCTAGTCAAAAACAACAAAATGCCCAAAGGTAAACCAAGCAGTAGCGTAAAGAGCAGTGAGCCGCCCAGCATCGTCAGTGTATCAAGCGTTGCAAGGCTAATTTCGGCCCAATCAATATTGCTAAAAAGTTCGTTTAGCATGCGCGTAACTCCTCAAAATCAATCCCTTCAGCAGTAAAGCGCGCTAAAGACGCCACAATACTGGCTTCATCACCGGTAAATGCCAAGGTGAGCTGGCCGCAGGCCGTGCCTTTGATGCGCTCGATTCGTCCGGCCAAAATCGAAAAATCAATGCCGAAATCCCTCGCCATGTCGCCGAGCAGCGATTTGTAGGTCGATTCGCCAATGAAAGTGAGTCGGACGATTTTGCCCGGCACATGGGCAAAATCTTCAAATTGCCTATTTTCATCAATGTGCTCACTCTCAAATACAAAGCGCCGCGTGGTGGCGTGTTTAGGGTGCAAAAAGACTTGCGTCACGGCACCCATTTCGACGATTTCACCGTCATCAATGACCGCCACTCGATCGCAGACGGTACGGATGACGTCCATTTCATGCGTAATCAGTACGATGGTGAGATTGAGTTTTTGATTGATTTCTAGCAAGAGTTGCAACACCGACTGCGTCGTTTGTGGATCAAGCGCGCTGGTGGCTTCGTCGCACAGTAGTAATTTGGGATTATTCGCCAGCGCGCGGGCAATACCAACGCGTTGTTTTTGCCCTCCAGAGAGTTGCGCCGGATATTTATCGGCGTGATCAGAGAGTCCGACGAGTTCAAGCAGTTCGGCAACGCGGTTTTTGATGGCGGCTTTATCTAGTAAACCCGCCACTTGCAATGGGAAGGCCACATTGTTGGCCACGGTTTTGGCCGAAAGCAGGTTGAAATGCTGAAAAATCATGCCAATTTTTTGCCGTTCAAGACGTAAATCACTGCTGGAGAGCGTTGTAATATCAGTGCCATCCACGAACACCGAGCCGCCTGTGGGGCGCTCTAATAGATTGATAAGACGAATGAGCGTGGACTTTCCTGCACCCGAATGACCAATCACACCAAAGATTTCACCGGCATTGATGGTGAGGTCAATCCGCTTGAGTGCTGGGATTTCTCGGCCATCGACGCGATAAAATTTACTTAAATTTTTGAGTTGAATCATGAGCTGACCTGCGGGGCCGAATGAAGATCGAATGCCTACAGTATTCAATAGGCATATTCAAAGCGGCAAGGTAAATATGTGGGCTTGTGTAGGGGCGACAAGCTACACATGATCGGATTGACTGACAAGTTGCTAGATTTGCCAATCCAAGCAATGTGATGAACCAAAGCGGTTTGCCCGAGTCTTTTAATTCGGTGAGGAGGAAATCATCAGCATGAGTTCAACTTAAGCCTTTTCAATTTGTGATTTTCTCGCCTTTAGCCGCTTCAAGAGCTAGATTGGATTGTAAATTTGAGTAGTCCTATCGGTAGGACTCCCATCTGGAGTTGGAATGTCTAATCGTACGATTAATTTTTTACGCATCACGATGATTGCCTTAATGCTGCTCTCGGTAGGTCTATTGCTGTGGCAGCATTTTGGTATGGCGCGTGTTTTGCGAATTGACACACAGACGCCGTATCAAATCAAAGCTATTGATGATCGATCGCAGGGCGGAGCAAGTGTGGGGAAGTTTGCAAGGAGCGATGCCGCTTTGCAATTGCAGTGTGATTTGAAGAAAAATCAGTATCAGTGGCCGTTTTGCGAAATGAGTATTGAGTTTTCCAAAACAGAGCAAGGCATCGATCTGTCTCAGTTTGACCGGATTGTGTTTGATATGGACTTGAGAGGGCCTGAATTTAAGAAGGTTCGTGTTTATCTACGAAATTTTGAGCCTGATATTTCAAAGTTGGATGATCCGCTCACCCCAAAAGTGAATGAATTAGAGTTTGCGCCACCTGTTGGCGAGCCGTTTAGCGTGCCATTAAAATACTTTCGTGTAGCCTCGTGGTGGATAGAGGAAAAAAATATTCCCGTATTTAGTACCGATATGCGCTTAGATAATGTGACTCAGATCGAAATTTCTACGCCAGGCAAGGTGAAAATTGGCTTGCATCAGATTGAATTGAGGGCACTGGAGTTTCATGGTAAATGGTTGAGTTTGACGCAAGTGTTATTCGGTATCGTCATTGCATGGTTGATTTTCTGTTTTGTTTGGTTATGGTTGGAATTGCTAGCTTATCGTGAACGCTTCCAGCTGAAACGGGCGCAAATGATGGAGCTAGAAACGATTAATCGGGTACTGGAAATTCAAGCCGAGGTTTTGAACAATAAAATTCAACTTGACCCACTGACTGGTGCGTTGAACCGTGAAGGTTTGCGGGATTTTTTACTGCAGCAATGGCATGGCGAGTTACCGGCGACAGCGGGAATGAGCGTGTTGTTCGCTGATTTGGATCATTTTAAACGCATCAATGATAATTACGGCCATGCGGTGGGTGATGACGTGCTGCGGCAATTTGCGCATTTAGTGCAAAGTGAAATTCGACAAAGCGATGGTTTGGTTCGTTGGGGCGGGGAAGAGTTTTTGATTGTTTGTCCCAATACACAATTGGATCAAGCTGCAAGGTTGGCAGAAAAGTTACGCGCCAGTATAGCTAATGCGCAGTGGCCCTGTTCGATCATGCAGACTTGCTCTTGCGGTGTTGCGACCCGAGCACAGGGCGAAGAGTTTAGCTCTTTAATTGAACGAGCTGATGCCGCACTGTATAAAGCGAAAAATAATGGCAGAAATCGAGTCGAGTTAGGATAAAGTACTTTGCTAAATTAAGTAGGGGTATTTCTATCTGGCTTATTATTAATAATGGCTGGATATAGATACCCCTATATTTTTTGTTACAGACCTGCTTCTACCAGCATTTCTCGTGTGAGTAAGAAGACAAAGCCATCACCTGATTCAGTCGTCAGCCAAACAAAAGGTAGCGCTGGATATTGTGCTTCGAGTTCTTCGCGGTTGTGGCCGATTTCTACTACCAATACACCGCGTGGATTCAAGTGCTTGGTGGCTTCAGCCAAAATACGGCGGGTGATGTCGAGTCCGTCTTCGCCGCTACCGAGCGCCATTTCTGGTTCGTGCAGATATTCTGGTGGCAATTCTTCGACGCTGTGGGCATCGACATACGGCGGATTAGAAATAATCAGGTCGTACGTTTCATCAGGAATCGATGCGAATAAGTCTGAATCCATCAAATCAATGCGATCACCCAAGCTGTAATCGATGATGTTCAGTTCCGCCACATCAAGTGCATCAGGCGACAAATCGACGGCATCAATCGCTGCATCTGGGAAGGCATGCGCCATCAAAATCGCCAAACAACCCGAGCCGGTACACATATCGAGTGCGCGAGTGACCAGCTCTGGATGCTCAACATAAGGCTCTAAGCCGTCATTAAACAAAATTTCGGCGATAAACGAGCGTGGCACGATGACGCGTTCATCGACATAGAATTTAAACTCACCTAAATAAGCTTCTTTGGTTAAGTAAGCCGCAGGTTTACGCGTGACAACGCGCTCTTGAATAATATCAAGCACTTGGGCGATTTCTTCGGGCAGTAAATGCGCGTCAAAAACAGGCTCAAGGCGGTCAATTGGCAATTTAAGCGTCGCTAAAATCAAATAAGCGGCTTCATCCCACGCTTCAGTGGTGCCGTGACCATAGAATAATTCAGCGGTATTAAAACGGCTGACGGCAAAGCGGTGCAGATCACGCACTGTGCGCAGATGTTCACGGGCGATATCGTACATACGGTGGCTCCAAAGAGTGGGTTAGTGAGAGTTGCGTAGTTTACTGCGAATGAGCGCATTTGCACTGATCTTGGTCTAAATTTGTTTTGATAGCGATGGATTTTTCTGAAACTACGATGAATTGAAAGAGGTGAAACAGGCGGATGTGCTTGGCTTTAAATCCTTGGTTTTGCTCTCTATTTTTGTGTCTTAGGCGTAGACAGCGCGGAGTCTTTGGTAGGCATAAAGACCCATTTAGTGTAAAGTACCGCCTTTAGTTTTTCTGTAGTATTGGAGCGTAATGGGTATCACATTTGCATCACTAGGCTTGGCGCCTGAAGTTTTGAAGGCGGTTGTTGAGCAAGGCTATGAAACCCCGACCGCAATCCAAGCTGAAGCGATTCCAGTGATTCTGGAAGGTAAAGACGTATTGGGCGCGGCTCAAACGGGCACCGGCAAAACAGCGGCGTTTACTTTACCGATTTTGACGCGAATTATTCGCCATGCCAATCACAGCGCATCGCCAGCGCGCCACCCGATTCGCGCTTTGATTTTAACGCCTACGCGTGAATTGGCCGATCAAGTTTATGCCAATGTTGCGACTTACAGTAAGGGTTCAGGCTTACGCAGCCATGTGGTCTATGGCGGCGTTGATATTAAAGCCCAAATCCCTGCGCTGCGTGAAGGGATCGAAGTGTTGGTCGCCACGCCAGGTCGTTTGCTGGACCACATTCAGCAAAAATCAATTAATTTATCGCAAGTTGAAATCTTGGTCCTCGATGAAGCCGATCGGATGCTCGATATGGGTTTTATTCTCGACATCCAAAATATTTTTAACTTGTGTACCAGCCGCAAGCAAACACTGTTGTTCTCGGCGACTTTTGCGCCAGAAATTCTGAAGCTATCTAAGCAGTTCATGCACGAGCCGGTGAAAATCGAAGTGGCCCGCAAGAACTCAGCCAATGAGTCAGTAAAACAAGAATTGCATCCGGTTGAAACGGCGCGCAAACGTGCTTTGCTAGCGCATTTGATTCATGTGCATCAAATGACGCAAGTCATCGTATTTTGCCGTACTAAAATCGGCACCGATCAAGTGGCGCGTGATTTGAAACGGGCAGGCTTTAGCTGTGAAGCGATTCACGGCGACCGTGATCAACGCTCGCGTACCGAAGCGCTTAATAAATTCAAAGCGGGTGAAATCAAAGTTTTGGTGGCTACTGATGTCGCCGCTCGCGGTTTGGATGTGACTGATTTGCCGTTTGTGGTGAATTACGAATTGCCAACCACACCCGAAGATTACGTTCATCGCATTGGTCGTACCGGCCGTGCGGGAGCAACCGGTGTGGCGATTTCATTGGTTGCCCCCGAAGAAGGCAAAGCCTACGAAGGCATCAAAAAATTGCTAAGTCGAGAAATGCCTTTGATTCCAGTGCATGGCTTCTCGCCGGGTACGATTCAATTGATTGATGAGCGTGAGCGCCCACCGCGTGCCGAGCGACGTCATCACACCGACCCAACGACCGACAAAGGCGTGAAAGAATACAAGCAGCTAGAACGCATGCCATCACGTGCACAACGTGAGGCGAGTGATGTACCGGCGTTTCCAAGTAATTTACCCAAATTGCCGAAACGTCCACCGCAAATCGCGGCCTTGTTTCAGCCGCCGCAACGCAATAAATAATCTGGCACAGGATGTGATGGATATAAAAAATGGACTCAATCGAGTCCATTTTTTTATGCACGTTTTCTATCTCTATCTATGTTCACCAAATGTAGCCAAGGCCGGTAATTACATACAGCTCACCGCTATGTTGGACGAGTGGGCTATTTTTTATGCCTTTGTCGTATAGCTCGTAACTTACTGCAGCTAAACCAAGCCAGTTTTTGTTGAATCGATAGGAGCTAAGTAAGCTAAACATCGGTGAAACGGTGGTGCCGGTATTCCATTCTGGTCGGCCGACCATGGCTTCGCTGGCCGAGACGCCACCAAAATAATAATTCGCCATGTTTTCACTGCGAATCATCAAGCCCGCCCCCGGCATGATGAGGAGTTTATCCTTGACGATTGGGAAATCGGCCCACACTAATGCTTCTTGACCCTTGCTAGTGCCAGTCACGTCACTGGCCGCGCGGACTGTGAATAAGGCATAAGGCGTGACAACATTAGCGCCGATACCGGCCTCTAATTGCCATTCACGTTTATTCATTCCGATCAATGCGGTGGAATCTTCTGGATCTAAATTACCAAACCGAACGCGACCATAAGCAAATGCTGAGACATTACCTTCTTTGTAGAAATAGTAGCGTGCTCGATCACCCAAATACATGAACTGTTCGCCAAAATACACCGCGCCAGGAATCACATACAGCGCATCATCTTGTGATTGATAGCGTGCTTGGCCGCTAATGACCACGCCGCCGACCACAAGGCCGTTTGGAATCGGACTTTCAGGATTGTTTGCTGATAACGAAGAAAGTGAACCGAAGTCAATTTCGGCTTGGGCGGGTATTGAGTTGAGACCCATTGCAAATATGGCTACTAGGGCAATACACCTAAAATTCAACTTTGGCATAATAGGATTGTCCGATTGTGAAGGTTGCTGAGGGCGGAAAAATTAGGCCGTAGCGACTAAACGAAGTGCTAAAGGTGCTGCACCTTCTGCGATGGTAAAGAGACGATCAATATTTGGATGCTTGCCCGGAAACTGCTGCGCATCGAGCGTGTGCTCGGCATAAATCCGCAGGCCTTTTTGGGCCGCTAAAGTATCAATCGCACCAAACTCTTGGAATAGTGCGTGATACACACGAACACTGCCAGCCTGTCCGGGTTTGTTTTCTATTCTTGCAACAACGGTGGCACCGTTGAGTAATTCAATGGCCGCCAAATGATCAATGGTCGGGAGCGTGGCAAGTTGTTCGTTGAAGTTCATTTTTTTTCCCTTTCTGGTGTCAACCGGATTTTAGTTTGCGACGTTATATCACATAGCTCAGGCTGCATGGTGCAGTTTGATATATCGGAGAAATTATAATGCGTGCTTCAATTCAAGCTCTTTTACTGACAACTGCAGTTTTGTCGACTTCGATGGTTTATGCGGCCAGCCCTACATGTCCATCAGCAGAATCAAAACCCAAAGGTGATATCACAAAAGCTGAGCATCAAAAAATGTCGGATGCGCGCTTTGACCAAATGGATGCCAATAAGGACGGTATTTTGACTGTCGATGAGCGTCGTGCCGCACGTGAACATATGCGTGCAAATTGCCCACGTGGCGGTAAAGGTAAGCAAGCATCAGCTACTGCAGTGAAATAAGTCGCAGGACAAGGCTTCCTAGGACGCCTATTGTTCTGCTGCCGCACCCCAAATCAAAGCCAAAGGCATCGCGCCCGCTACGATCCGATTATCCAGTACTTTTTGAATCCCATACTCTGCAATCTGGCTGTTTCGCACGGGTGGTTGGCTGTAAAGGGCATCAGTACTGGTAAATAGAGCGAGAACTTGTGGTGCTTTGTTATTGGGGTCATAGCGAATAACCACGCCGGTTTCATCATTATTCAGTTGCACCACCGAGCCGGGTGGGTAGCTACCAATGGTTTGCGTAAATAATTTAATCAGTTTGTCATCTACGCTGCCGCCGTCACTATTGAGCGAGTTTTGCAAGGCCATGTCGGCGGATTGGCTGCTGCGGTATGTCGTGTTGGAGAGCAAGGCGCAATAGCGATCGGCAAGGCCGATCAGTCGTGCACCAAACATAATTTCATCTCCGATCAGTTTGAGCGGATAGCCGCTGCCATCGGGGGCTTCATGATGTTGAGAAATACATGTTAGCCAGACCGCATCAGCAACGCCTGCATTGCGTAGTAGCTCACGACCCATGCTGGGATGTTGGCGGATCAGCATTTTTTGCTCATCAGTGAGCGGTGTGCTTTGCTGAGCCAATGTATTTTGCAGTTCATACATGCCGATATTCATCGTCAGTGCCGCGGCGACGAAATGCCAGCGCTCCCCGGCACTTTGCCCTAAATTTTGTAACACCAAATTGACAATGACGGCGACATTCACCGCGTGGCGAATCGTATAAGGCGCATCAAGGTCGAGTTGAATCATCGCCAGTGCAACATCGGCATTTTTCGCACAGGCTGCGTCAATGTGGGTGACGATTTCGGCCACTTGCATGACGACACTGTGTTCGCTTGGCTTAAGCGCCAACAAGGGGCGCAATTGTTGCCGTGCAAGAACAAGGTGTTGGGCTGCAGATAAATGAGAATAGGGCATGCAATTGGCCGAGAAGTGGCGAAAGCATCAGTTTAGCTGATTCTAATGCTTGAAGAAATGAGGTTTTGCTTTGGCGTTAGGCTGGACGGTATAAAGGTGTTTTTTAACCGCCAGTCATCTTTTAGCTTGGCTGTTGGGTATTTTAGTTGAGGCAAAAATTTTATTCAGCTTCATCCATCCACATTAATTGAATGGCTTCTAGGATTTTTTCGCCGCAATGTTTGGGATCGTCTTCAAAACCATCGAGCGCCATCACCCAGTCGCGTAGGTCGGTAAATCGTATCGTTTTTGGATCAACTTCAGGAAATTTTTCCGCCAATTCAATGGCAATCTCGCGGCTATCAGTCCATTTCATATTTTTTCTCCATGGGGTATTTATTTGTAGCTATTTATGAATAAGGCTTGCATGAAGATACTGCGGATTTATGCTGTAAGTGCCTCACGCCTCACGCCTCACGCCTCACGCCTCACGCCTCACGCCTCACGGACGATCAATGGTGTTCGCGGGCGTGGTTGATCGTGTATTTAGGCAACTCAACGACTAAATCAACACCCGCCACTTCGGCTTGGCACGATAGGCGTGAGCAAGATTCTAAGCCCCATGCTTTATCCAGTTGGTCGTCTTCTAGCTCATCGGCTTCATTCAAGCTGGCTAAGCCTTCGCGCACCAGGACGTGGCAGGTGGTACAGGCACACGATTTTTCGCAGGCGTGTTCGATTTCGATGTCGTTAGCGAGCAGCGCATCGCAGATGGTGGTGCCCGGCTCAACGTCGAGTACTGCGCCTTCTGGGCACAGCGATGGATGCGGTAGAACGACGATTTGTGTCATGTAATAAATCCTTAAATCTCAGTAATTTTTTGGCCAGCCAAACCACGTTTAACCGCGGCATTCATGCGGCGGCTGGCAAATTCGTCGGTTGTGGCATTCAGTTGCTCGGTGGCTGCGATGATCGCATTGGCATCGCCAGTCGCAGATGCAGTTTGCAAAGCGGTAATCGCGGCTTCAATCGGGGCGCGTTCTGCATCGTTGAGCAATTGACCATCGGTATCGAGCGCCACCAGCACGGCGGTGACGATACTTTCTGCTTCAACACGCGCTTCGGCGAGTTTGCGCGCTTGCACATCAACTTGCGCATGCGTCATCGATTCGGTCAGCATGCGGCTGATTTCATCGTCACCCAAGCCGTAGGAAGGCTTCACGGCGATGCTGGCTTCGATGCCCGTCGATTGTTCGCGTGCTGAAACCGACAGCAGACCATCGGCATCGACTTGGAAGGTTACGCGAATCCGCGCCGCACCCGCCACCATGGGCGGAATACCACGCAATTCAAAACGTGCCAGCGAGCGACAGTCAGTTACCAGTTCGCGTTCGCCTTGTAAAACATGAATCGCCATCGCCGTTTGGCCATCTTTAAACGTGGTGAATTCTTGTGCGCGCGCCGTTGGAATCGTGCTATTGCGGGGAATCACTTTTTCAACCAAGCCGCCCATGGTTTCTAGGCCGAGCGAGAGCGGAATCACGTCGAGCAGCAACCAATCGTCGTCGCCCTTATTCCCCGCCAACACATCGGCCTGAATCGCGGCGCCAATGGCGACCACTTTATCGGGATCGAGATTGGTCAGTGGTTCTTGGCCGAAGAGTTCGCTGACTGCTTTGCGAACATGCGGCATGCGCGTTGCGCCGCCAACCAGTACCACGCCTTTGATGTCGGCGATGGTTAATTTCGCATCGCGCAGCGCTTTTTTAACTGGCAGCAGCGTTTTGCTGACTTGGTGCGCGGTCATTTTATGGAACTGTTCGGCGCTCAGTTCCAAATCAACAATGCTGCCATCGGTGAGCACAGCGGTAATCCGTGTGCTCATGTGATCGGTCAGCGCTTCTTTGGCTTCGCGCGCGCGGGTGAGTAGCAGGCGCGTATCTTGTGGATTCGGGCCGTGAATGCCGGCTTGCTCTAAAATCCAGCAATAAATACGGTGGTCAAAATCGTCGCCACCGAGCTGCGAATCGCCCGACGTCGCGCGCACTTCAAATACGCCACGTGTAAGTTCGAGTACCGACACATCAAAGGTGCCACCACCCAAATCGTAAATGACGTAAGTGCCTTCGGATGAATTATCCAAACCATAGGCAATTGCGGCGGCAGTGGGTTCATTTAGAAGACGTAATACATTGATGCCAGCCAACGTCGCGGCGTCTTTAGTCGCTTGGCGTTGCGCGTCGTCGAAATAAGCGGGCACAGTAATCACCGCGCCAACTAGCTCGCCACCCAAACTTTCTTCGGCGCGGGCTTTGAGGTTTTTGAGGATTTCGCTAGAGACTTCAACGGGACTTTTAATCCCCGCGCGCGTGACGATTTTGAGCATGCCCGGCTCGTCAACAAAGCGATACGGTGTTGCGAGGTCGGCAATATCATTAATGCCACGACCCATAAAACGTTTCACTGAAACGAGCGTATTGCTTGGATCTTCATTTTGCTTTTGCTGCGCGGCATGACCGATCAGCAGACTGTCGTCCTTGCCGTAATGCACCACTGAAGGCAAAAGCGTACGGCCATCATGGTCGGGCATGCACACCGCGCTGCCGCTTTTGACCGTTGCCACTAATGAATTCGTCGTACCCAAGTCAATGCCAACCGCCAAACGATGTTGGTGTGGTGCAGCGGAAAGGCCGGGTTCGGAGATTTGCAACAAAGCCATTGGCTTAAATCCTAAAAATCTAATCGATTAAAATGTTTTAAGGTATATACATGAAGCTATTTATTTTCAATGGCTTTAGGTATATACCCTTGTTGTCTGGGTGGGGTTTAATCCACCAATGTTGAGTGCTGTCGCGCGGCTTGATCAAGCCAACCCGCTCTACGGCTTAATACATAATCGCTTCAATCGCATCACCAATTTCTTGATCGAGCTTTTCCATAAAACGTAATTTTCTCACGCTCATTGCCGCGTGGATATAGTCTTGTTGCGCATCAATTTGCGTTGCCAGTTTGCTCTCTAAGGCTTGCATTTCGGCGCGCATTTCGCTGGCGAGGTTTTCTAGCGCTTCTATGTTTTGACTGGCTTTGGCATCCGCAATCCCTTCACGCCATTCCATTTGCGCCATCAAAAAATCCATCGGCATCGCCGTGTTGGTTTCTTCTTGTGTATCCACATCGGCCAGCTTGAGCAAGTACCGCGCCCGAGCGAGGCCTGACTTCAAGGTCTGATACGCTTCGTTGATGTGGGTGGTGGCTTGCAAGCTCATGCGGCGATCTGCATCCGATGCGGTTGCAAAGCGATCAGGATGATATTGCGCGACGGATTCGCGGTAGCGCGTATCGAGCAGCTTGGCGTCGATGGAGAAGGCCGCTGGTAAGTCAAATAGGGCGAAATGAGATTGAGCGAAATTGATCATCGGGGGAGTGAGGAGTTAGGGGTGAGGAGGTAGGTGTGAAAGTCGTGATGTCAGGTTTTACACCTCACTCCTCACACCTTACTGTCAAACGCCGAAGCTCTCGCCGCAGCCACACTCGTTTTTCACGTTGGGATTGTTAAACTTAAACCCTTCGTTGAGGCCTTCTTTGGTGTAATCCAATTCAGTGCCGTCGAGATAGGCCAAAGATTTGGCATCGGTGTAAATCTTGGCGCCAAAACTTTCAAATACCAAATCAGTATCGCTTTCAACGTCAACAAATTCGAGCTTGTACGCCATGCCTGAGCAGCCTGAGGTTTTCACTGCCAAGCGAATGCCAAGGCCTTTGCCGCGCTTTTTGATGAAATTGGCAACGTGATTGGCTGCCGCTTCGCTGAGTGTCAATGACATATGAATAACTCCGTGAGGAGTGAAGTGTAAGGTGTGAGGTGTTGGGTTCTACCCCTAACTCCTCACGCCTAACACCTCACGCCAGATGTTTCTGTTTGTAATCTTCAACTGCTGCTTTGATGGCGTCTTCAGCCAAAATTGAGCAATGGATTTTAACTGGTGGCAAAGCCAATTCTTCAGCAATGTGCGTATTTTTAATCGCCAAAGCTTGATCTAGCGTTTTGCCTTTGACCCACTCGGTCACCAGCGATGAAGAAGCAATCGCCGAGCCGCAGCCGTAGGTTTTGAATTTTGCATCGGTAATGAGGCCATCAGCGCCGACTTTGATCTGCAATTTCATCACGTCGCCACAGGCCGGCGCGCCGACCATGCCGGTACCTACGGTGTCGTCGCCTTTTTCAAACGCACCCACATTACGTGGATTTTCGTAGTGGTCGAGTACTTGTTCGCTGTATGCCATTTGGTGTGCCTCTTTAATTTAGTATTTCTAGCCGTCTCACATCTCAATTTATGTAAATTGGCGTGGATCGTGGTGTCAGACACGGCGCAGAGCCGCGCCGTTTACTTCATGTAAACCAGCGACTCTGCAACGCCGTATGACGCCGCGAGCCGCAGTCAATTTCAATGCGCTGCCCATTCGATGGTGCTGATATCGATGCCTTCTTTGAACATATCCCACAACGGTGATAATTCACGCAATTTGCCGATTTTGGCTTTGCACAATTCAATCGCGTAATCGACTTCTGCTTCAGTGGTAAAGCGGCCAATCGTGAAACGAATCGAGCTGTGCGCTAATTCATCTGAACGACCCAAGGCACGCAATACATATGATGGCTCTAGCGAGGCAGAGGTACAGGCAGAGCCGGACGACACCGCCAAATCTTTCAGCGCCATAATCAGTGATTCGCCTTCGACATAATTGAAACTCACGTTTAAATTATGCGGAACACGTTGCTCCATATCGCCATTCAGATGTGTTTCTTCGATGCCGTTCAAGCCAGCCCATAAACGATCACGCAAGGCGCCGATGCGTTTGTTTTCTTCTTCCATATCTTCACGGGCGATTTTGAATGCTTCGCCCATGCCAACGATTTGATGCGTTGCCAAGGTGCCAGAGCGGAAACCGCGCTCATGACCACCGCCGTGCATTTGCGCTTCAAGGCGAATACGTGGTTTACGGCGAACGTACAATGCACCCATGCCTTTCGGGCCGTAGGTTTTGTGCGCCGAGAAACTCATCAAATCGACTTTCAAGGTCGATAAATCAATGACAACTTTACCGGTGGCTTGCGCGCTATCCACGTGGAACACGATGCCGCGTTCTCGGCAGATTTCACCAATCGTCGCGATGTCTTGAATCACGCCGATTTCGTTGTTCACAAACATCACAGAAATCAAAATCGTGTCTGGACGAATCGCCGCTTGGAGCGCTTCAAGATCAAGCAAACCATTGTCTTGCACATTGAGGTACGTTGCTTCAAAACCTTCACGCTCGAGTTCACGTACGGTGTCGAGCGTGGCTTTGTGCTCAGTTTTTACTGTAATAATGTGTTTGCCCTTGGTTTTATAAAAGTGCGCGGCACCTTTTAAAGCCAAGTTGATTGACTCGGTCGCCCCTGAGGTCCAAACGATTTCTTTTGGATCGCA
>CAUPHX010000020.1:0-16972 GCA_963511125.1 uncultured Deefgea sp.
GAATTGCTATCAAAAGCCAAAGTCGGCACTGACACGACTAAAGTAGCAGCAAGAATACAAGAGCGAATGACTGGAGAAAGCATGGCAAATCCTTATGGCAACGGCTTTTACGAAAACTTACGGCGCACATTAAGCCAGATGCCATGAAAGCCAGTCAATTGTTACTGTTGCTGCATTACAAAAATAAGACGTATTAATTAAAACCCAGTAGCAATACCACCCTTCCCACTCAAAAACCTTGCTTCACTTTAGTCTTTTTGTAATCTAAACCTATCCACCGGCCCCTGCATAATGGCGCATTCCTGCTCGCCACATCCAATTCAACGCCGCAACACACAAGCCGGCCAAAACCGACATCCCCAAGAAGGTGAGCGGCAAACTGGTATTACGCAGCAAAGCCTGGCACGGCCACCACACGGTTCCAGCCAATGGCAGTGCCATAAAAATCATCGTCGCCAATTTTGGAAATAAATCGAGTGGGTAGCGCGACATATCCGTGAGTTTACCCGACATCGAAAACACCGGGTCCGACTCAGCAATCCAGAAACACGTCGATATCGCCGCCAGATTAATCACCCACAGTACCAGCGCCGACAGCGGCAGCAGCAAGGCAAAGCCCACGTAAAACATCGGCTGCAGCAACAGTGGGCTACCCCATAGGCCAAACAGGCAATACGCTAGGCCAATCGCCAACACGACAAAACCTTGCGGGTGAAAGCGCTCTAAAGCCAGCAACAACAGCGGATTGGCAGGGCGAGTATAAAAGCGCAGAAATGCGCCTGTTTTCAGCCAGTGCTGGAGCCAGAACATGCCGTTGTAGCACGCGCTTTGCGGGGCAAAAATACAGAACATAAAACCCTGCATAAAAATCAACTCACCGCGATGCCAGCCCGCAATGGTGCCTGTCGCGCCAAGCATGAAATACAGCGTTGCCGCTGTCGACAGCGATGTTGCAGCCACACCTAAAATCATCAGCGCAAAATCGGCTCGGTTTTCTAACCTCGCCCGTGCTTCGGATCCGACCATACGCCGATACGCACGCCAAAATGGACTCAGTTGCATAGAAATATCCTTTATAAAATAGCGATACTAAAGGCGCTAAAAATACAAAGAAAAAAGCTTTGGTATACAAATAAGAGCAAATAAGAATATAAGCTACAAGCCAATACCCATACAAACAACATGTAAGCTTCAATATTTTTTCTTTTGAATTTTGTCGTGCCTTTCGTAATCTGATGCTTTGATAATTCGATCGTCAAGCGCCAAACACAATCAATTTTCGCAGCACCACGCGCCCTGCCCAAGCCGCAGCCAAGACAAAACCAATCGCCCACGCGGCTTGAATCAGCAGCGGCTGTACGCTGACGATTTCACCGGTGATGTAGCCGACTGGGGTGTTAAAAAAGTGACCAAACGGCAGATAGATCAGCACTTCGCGAAAAGCGGCAGGGAAAAACGCCATCGGGATGAGCGCCCCGCCCAAAAACATCACCAAAGCGTCTTTACTGGCGGTAATCCCCCACAAATCGGTGGCGATAAATCCAGCCAGGGCGACGACAAAATCGATGCAAAACAGCAAAACAAACGACAAGCCAATCGAGGCCAACGCCATAGGAATCGTTTTGGGCGTCAGACTGAGATCGAAATACCATAAAAACGCCACAAAAGCCGGCAAGATATACACCGCCTGCGCCAAGGCGCGGCCGAGCGAAATGGCAAATTGCCGCAGCGGCAAGGACATCGGCTGAATCAATTGCGTGGCGACTTCGCCCGAGCGAATTTCCCGCGCCAGCCGCCAATCGGTGCCGGCGGGCAAAAAGGCCAACAGCGTTTGCGCCACCAACACATGCAGTACTGCGCTGTTAAACGTCATGCCCGCGCGCATCGGACTATCCGCATACAGCGCCGCCCACAGGTAATACAGCAGCCACATCGCAATCAAATATCCAATCGTCACCAACCAGCGCCCTTTGCGATCGGTCGCGACCAGCCGTGCGCTACCCCACGCCAACGCGGCACAGCCTTTCAATGGAATGCCTAACATAGCGCCTCCGCTTGATTGGCCAAGTAGAAACCATGCAGTAATTCCTCAAACTCTTGCTCAACGGGCTTGAGTTCGCTCACCGAAAACGGCGCCAGTAATTGCATCAATTCGGCAAACGGCAGCGTATCGTGACGGGCGATTTCCAGCCATTCGCCGCGCTGGCGTACGGGTAGCGCCGAATGATGCGCGCGTAATTGCATCTCAGCGGCGGCGACCAAGTCAGGTTGCAAACGCGCCGCCCACCAACGACCATCACCCGCGTGCGAACGGAAATCAGCCAGGCTACCGTCAAAGCGCAAGGTGCCTTTGTCGATCAGCAGCAAACGCTGCGTCAGCCGCTCGATATCGCCCACATCGTGCGAGGTAATGAGCACCGTGGTGCCAGACTCTTGATTGAGTTTGCGAATTAAACCGCGCATTCTGGATTTCATATCCAAATCCAAGCCTATCGTTGGCTCGTCGAGAAACACAACGTCGGGGCTGTGCAAAAATGCAGCGGCGATTTCGCATAACATCCGCTGGCCGAGCGATAAGGTGCGTACAGGCCGATGGTAAAACTCGTCCAAATTGGCTTCACGGCGGAATAAGTCCAGCCTTGCGTTAAACGCCGCCTGCGGTACGTCGAACAAAGCCTGCAAGATTTCAAACGAATCTTTGACTGGCAAATCCCACCACAACTGGCTGCGCTGACCAAACACCACACCAATTTTCTTGACGTATTGCACCCTATCCCTTTGTGGATGATGCCCAGCAACCAATACCCTTCCTGAACTAGGTTGCAAAATACCGGTCAACATTTTGATCGTAGTTGATTTTCCCGCCCCATTGGGGCCAACCAAACCGACGCACTCGCCCGCGGCGATATTGAAGCTCACCTCACTGACCGAGAGTTTGTCTTCAAAATTCGCACGAACAAGATGTTTTAAACGCTCACCCCAATTCTTAGGCGCGACGGGAGTGCGGTAAATCCGACTGAGGTTTTCGACTTGAATGAGCATTTTTTCTCCTATAGGTCAGGTTCGCGCAACGTAACCCGACATTGTTCTCGTCGGGTTACGCCTGCAGCTAACCCGACTTACGATTACTTCACCCGCTGCCAAATCTCATGCTCGACTTGCACGCCGTTTTCCCAGCGCGTGTTATGCCAAAGATCACCTTCGATGCGAAATTGAAAGGCAAATTCTCGGTTCAATAAATGCGGCGCACTCGTTGTTTGAATGTGTTCTATGTAGCGATCAGCATCGACCGAATATCGACCACCGGCGCAGCATGAAAAGTCGTCACCTGCATGAGTAATAAAAGTGAAGTGAGTTTCAGACAAAATTTTAAGCGAGCGGTATTGCACAGCCTCATAGTCAACCATAGCCCCGTTCACTTCCTCTTGGCATTCGCCCGTGACCAAAGCCCACGTGCCCATCATCGGTGGATTGTTGTGCTTCGACATACCATGCCTCTTTATCACTTAGAAAGAAAGTAGACAGTTAGATTACATGCTTGCCGGTTTCGTGAAAATGTCGCAACATGACATTTGATTTGTCCAAAACTCACATGGCATTGTATGACTCTGATTTACCGCGAACGGCTCGACATCGGCACTGAATCCCCGCAGATCATGGTCGGCACCCATGTGTTTCATAAAGAGCCGTATCCACCACTGCGCGACCGTGGCATTTTGATTTGCGGCATTAGCGAAGGGCGCGATTTTTTTGAAGTCGAGCGTGTAGATACACCCTGGCATGTACTGGCTTTTTGTCTGTCGGGTCAGGGTGAAGTATTTACGCCAGATGGCCTCACACGACCGCTGCTGCCCGGGCAATTGGCGCTGATGCCGGCCTCAGTCCACAGCGGCTATCGGCGCGTGGGCGACGCACCAATGCAGCACGTTTGGTTTTTGTTGTATTGCAGTACACGCTGGGATTACTTAAGCGGCACCCAAGTAGCGATTTCTCACAGCACGGACGGCGCGGCGCTTGCCGACGCGCTGCGGCAATTCCATCGTGAAGTGCTGCGCTTTAACGCGGGCGATGTCACGAATCTGGCGCTACCTGCGTTGGATTTCTTATGTCTGGCACTTGAACGATCGACCAAAGCCTTAAGCAACAAATTGGGTTGGGGTGAACAATTAGAAAAACTGTTTGCTCATGCTCAAAAACATCTCGACCAAGAATGGGACAACGCGGCACTGGCGGCGCAACTCCACATCACCACCACACACTTACACCGCTTGTGTGCACGGTATTTGCAAGAGACGCCCAGCAAGATTATTTTTCGGCTAAAAATGAATCTGGCCAAAGAATTGCTGATGCATGGCAACAGCGTCGGTGACGTGGCACGCGCGATTGGCTACCAAGAAATCGCCAGTTTTTCCCGGCGCTTTCGTCAACACTTTGGCTACAACCCTAGCCAAGTCCTCAGCAAACACGCAGCCAATGCTGGATATCAGCAGATTTGGGAATGAGGCTGAGTGAGCAACTTCGCGTTCTTTAATGTAATCAGCCTTTCAGCAAGGCATTAAAAAACCCGCCGAAGCGGGTTTTAAACTGAGCAAGTAAAACTTAAGCCGCCATCTTACGACGACGCGCAGCCAACAAGCCAACCAAACCAAGACCCATCAACGCATAAGTTTCTGGTTCTGGAACTGGTGCAACAGCAACATTCAGATTACCAGTCCAGTTATGCACCGCCGCAGAAGTGAAAAAATAAGAGTATGTACCTGCTGTATTTAAATCAAAAAACCCTGTGTATGACTTTTGGCCTGGGTTAAATACAAGCTGAGTAACAGATTCACGACCCACTGTTGGCGCAATGCGAGCAACAACGCCAAATACATTAGCTAGATCGGCGGTTACATCAGCAGCTGGCGTTAGGCTAAATGTTAATTTAGATGGGCCAGCAATATTTAAATTTTGCTCGAAAGCAAACAAACCAGTTTGACCAAACGTAAAGTCACGACTATAAGTCGCTACAGCCGCCTGACTAGCAACAGCAGAGAAAGCTAAAGTAGCAGCTACGGCAACATTTGAAAAGCGCATAATTTAAAACTCCATAAGAATATAGTAATATGTTAAATCATTGAAATTAAAGTGTTTTTATTTCTGAGTCCGATTCTACACAAGAATTTTATTCTGGCAAACAAATAATTACGTAAGCGCGCACAAGAATGAATTACAACACACTCAGATAATAGCTTTCTATTGTTGCAATTTTTTTACTTAGTATGCCAATACACACCGCGTGTTCGCCGAGCACGCAGCGGCAAGCGTTGCGAGATCGATTTCTATTAATTGGGCTAATACCTGAGCGATTGCTAATAATTCAGCGGGCTCATTTCTCAGTTTGGGCGGCCCTGCCAACCAGCTCGGCTGAATATCGGGCGCATCGGTTTCCAGCACCAACGCTTCCAGTGGCAAGGTTTGCGCTAAGCGCCGAATTCGCTGCGAGCCGCTATAAGTGAGCGCGCCACCAAAACCAAGACAAAATCCCAGTTTGATAAATTGCTCGGCTTGTTGCTCGCTACCATTAAATGCATGCGCGATGCCGCCACGCACCTGCCATTTGCGTAGATATTTTAAAACTTGGTCTTGGCTACGCCGAATGTGCACGATGACGGGCAAATCGTAATCGCGGGCGATTTTAAGTTGGGCTTCAAAAAAGTGAATTTGGCGCTCGGCATTCAGGTCAGGTAGATAAAAATCCAGACCGATTTCACCGACCGCGACCGCATCTCCCCTATCTAGCTGCTGACGTAGCAGATCTAAATGTTCGTCGCGGTGCTGGGCCTCATAAATCGGATGGAGTCCAAAGGCGATTTGCGCGCCATACCGTTGCTGCATTTGCCGTGTACTTGCAAACGTCTCCGCACTCACCGCAGGCACCACCCAACTCTTGACGCCCGCTGCGCGCGAGCGCGCGACCACCGCATCGCGATCCAGATTAAACTCTGCGGCATCCAAATGGCAGTGACTATCGATGAAACTTATTTCTGATTCCATGCTCATAATGCTATTGTTCGCGCAATTCAATTTATAATTAACTAGTCTGATAGCTAGTCAATCGCTTAGCAAGTATTCACAACAGGGAAAAAAAATGGATTTTCTAATGACCTTATGGGTCGGCTACCCAGCTTGGGTTTGGCTGATGTTTTTTGCGGTGGTCATTTCACTACTCGCCTTTGACTTGGGCGTATTGCAAAAAGACGACCATGAAATTAGCGTTAAAGAAAGCTTAAAGCTCTCGGCGATGTATATCGCCATGGGCTTGCTATTCGGGGTATGGCTCTGGTGGTACAAGGGCGCAACGTCTGGCATGGAATACATGACAGGTTATCTAATTGAGAAATCACTCTCGATGGATAATGTGTTCGTGATTGCACTTATTTTTACTAGTTTGGGCGTACCACGAATTTACCAACATCGCGTACTGTTCTGGGGGATTCTCGGCGCCATCGTGATGCGCGGCTTGATGATTAGCGTCGGTGCAGTCTTGGTGACTGAATATCAATGGATCTTGATGATCTTCGGTGCATTCTTGATTTTCACCGGTATCAAAATGCTGATGACCGATGATGAACACGGCAAACTCGAAGACAATGGCTTTTATAAATGGCTACGTAAACACATGCGTTTTACGCCTAGCATTCACGGCAATCAATTTTGGGTGCGTGGCGAAGACCATAGTTTGGCCAAAGGCTGGTGGGCAACGCCACTATTCTTGTGCTTGATCTTGGTTGAAACGGCTGATTTGGTATTTGCAGTCGATAGTATCCCAGCGATTTTTGCGATTACCCAAGATCCATTTATCGTGTACACCTCGAATATTTTTGCGATTTTAGGTTTACGTGCGCTGTATTTTGCCTTGGCGGCGATGGTGCATCGTTTCCATTACCTGAAATATGCATTGGCGGTGGTACTGGTCTTCATCGGTATTAAAGTGGGTTTGGTTTACTTGAATGACATTCAATTGGTCGCATTTAAGATTCCAACCTTGGTATCGCTGCTCGTCACTTTTGGCTTGCTCCTCGGTGGTGTACTGTACTCACTCTGGAAAACCAAAGACGAGCCTTTTCCAGAAAAAACTGAATAATTAAAGCGCAATAAAAAGCCGCACACCTGCAAAGGTCTGCGGCTTTTTTATGCCAGTCGTTTTATTTCGTCATTTTAAAGTTGCCACAAGGATCTGGGCGCACTGCGCTAGGAATAATATGCACTTCATCATATTGCGCATCACTGATGGACTCGACAAAGCCCACCGAATACGCCGACGTTAACCATTGCGGCACGCCAATATCACGCCGTACATGGCCATTACCCGCCAATAACACCACACCCCGATCTTGATACGGCAACATCGTTACCGCCATCACGCGATCTCGTGCGATTTGTGCGCGCGCCATTTTTTCTTCCATTGCCAGAGGCAGTTGACCGCAATGGCCAGTCTGTACCGCGGCGCGCTGCTGCTCGACGAGTAGTAAGGGAAGTGGGTCATTTAAATTGATACCCTCTGCGCCCACTAAATCCAAACGGCCATTTTTTACAAGCTGACCCGCTTCTTTCCTCGACAAATTGGCGGCCAAAATCGGTAAGTCATAGCGCATAGCTAGCTCAATGACGGGCTTATAAAAACGCCAATCCCAACGTTCTCCACCCACGCTTTTGATCAAATTTTCGGCGTCATTTGGCTTGGCTTTTCTGGCTAAATCAAGTTCAGCCTGACGCTCACGATCAAACTGCTCCATCGCAATCGCAGGCCGCCAGCCTTGCTCAATTTTACTTTCCAGCCATTTCAATCGTTGCTGGTGCCCCATTTCATTATCGTGCACCTCGCCCAGCAAGACGCTGCCGTTTATTACAGGACTACTTTGGCATGCAGAAAGTATAGCGACAAGGATCAGAGGGTGAAAAAATTTCATGGCAGCATCATTACCCAACAAAGATTAAGGCTTGATTCTATTGGCAATTAAATTCAATTGCAAACGAGAATTATTATTGATATGGTGCCAGCCAGATATAGGTTTAATGAATCTCCTTCCAATTTATGCGCCGCCCACTTAAATACATCTTTAGTTAAGGGAAGACAATGCATTCATGTCATTTGAGTTCAGGTTTATGCGCCATTTCCGTCTATAAAAACTCCAGCACCGTATTTTTTAATCGACTAGGCTAAATGACACCTCTAAAGGAGTCGCAAGATGCCGTTAAGCGCGCAACAAATCCGTTTAGTTCAACAAAGTTTTGCCAAAGTCGAACCGATTGCCGAACAAGCGTCGGCGATTTTCTATCAGAAATTATTTGAGATTGATCCTAATTTGAAGCGCCTGTTCAAACACGATATGACTGAGCAAGGCAAGATGCTGATGGGTACACTCAAAGTCGCGGTACATGGCTTAAATGACCTGAGTAAAATCGTGCCAGTGCTGCACAAGCTGGCCGAGCGTCATGTCGGCTATGGCGTACTGCCTGAGCATTACACTTTGGTTGGCAATGCACTGCTTAGGACTTTGAAAGCGGGTTTGGGTGACGAATTTACCGAAGAAACCCGCGAAGCATGGATTGCGACATACCGCCTAATGGCACAAGCCATGAAGGCGCATGCCTACTAAAGTGACGCCACTTCTGCCGCGATCTGCTTGCGCTGAATAAACCAAGAATGCAGCCCCGCAGCAATAATCAACAATGCCGCGACACCGCCCGTCACAACCTCCGGAATATGAAACCGTGCGGCGAGTAGCATGACAGCCGCGAGTGCGCCAATCGCCCAAAATGCACCGTGCTCTAGATATTTGAACGCATTCAGAGTGCCTTTTTCGACTAACAAAATCGTAAAGCTACGCACAAACATCGCGCCGATGCCCAGCCCAATCGCAATCAAAAAGATATTTTTCGTCAGCGCAAATGCGCCCAACACACCGTCGAATGAGAATGACGCATCCAAAATCTCTAAGTAAATAAATCCAGCCCAGCCGGTTTTTGCCGCCGCGCCTTCGTCGCCAATCAAATCGCCCAAGCCATCGACCAACACAAACACAATGATGCCCCACACGCCCGCAACGAGGAATCGATAGCCTTCTGCTTCTGGGAGTGATGCCGCCATCATCGCTAGTAATATTAAACTCAGCAAAATCGCGGCCATATCGAGTTTGCCTAATTTGGCCAACACATGCTCCACGGGTAAAAACCAATGCGTTTTTTTCTCTGAATCAATGAAAAAATTCAAAAACACCAGCAGCAAAAATGCGCCGCCAAAAGCCGAAACCTCGATATGCGCCGACGTCAAAATACTGGCATAGCGATTTTGATCGACAATCGCCATCGACAGCACATCATTCGCTGGCCACACGCCACTACTGAAATAATCGATTAGCGCCATCGGCCCTGGCATCGGAGCCATGCCGGCAATCACCGCCACAATCAGCAGCGGGAAAATCACTCGCATGCCAAAAACGGCAATCAACATGCCCCACAGCAAAAAGCGTTTGCGCCATTTTTCATCCCAGTGCTTGAGCACCGAAGCATTGACCACCGCATTATCAAAACTCAGACTGGTTTCAAGTAAGGCCAAATTAAACGCGATCCACAAGCCGCCCCAACCCGCGATCAACCATGCGCCGATGAATCCAATCAGCGTCACAATCAATGAACTATGAAAATAATGAAACATGCCAACCTCAGTCGAATTTCAAACATTATGCCGCACTTTGCCCATCAGCCTTCTGCACTCATTGCCAGCTACATCATTGAGCACGCTTTTTCTTACTTAAATACTGTGAAAAATCAACTCAAATCGCAGTTGTTCACGACAGACTCTTGGTGACGCGTGTTTGAACGCCTATACTCTTGATAATATTTTTTCCTGTCCTGCAAATCCGTACCGGAGTTTAGCCAATGAGCAACCCATATATCGCGCTGGTTGAGGCGCATAACGCCCTATTACAAAAAACCGACGCGCCTTTGTTTTCAAATTTAGATGAGCTGGGTCATGCACCGAAATCAGAACTCGCCGCCGATGCACCTGTTGTGTTGATTTTTGCGCCACACCCAGATGACGAATGCATTATCGGTGGCTTGCCACTGCGTTTAGGCCGCGAAGCGGGTTTCAACGTGATTAACGTGGCGGTTTCACAAGGCTCAAACTTGAAACGCCAGCCTGAGCGCTGGGTTGAAGTAAAAAATGCCTGCGATTACCTCGGCTGGGGCTTGCTCGAAACCATTCCTGGCGGCCTGATGGATGTGAACTGCAAAACGCGTGATGGCAATCCAACTGCATGGGCTGAAAAAGTCGAAGTCATCGCCAACATCCTGCGCAAATACAAACCGCAAGTCGTCGTTTGCCCACACAATAACGACTACCACTCAGCGCACATCGGTACTTACTACCTACTCATTGACGCGCTCAAAGTTGTCAACCATAGCTGCGTCTTGGTACAAAGCGAATTCTGGCGTCAAATGGAAGCGCCGAACGCCTTGATCGCCACTAGCTTGACTGACACGGCCGATTTGATCGCCGCCTTGGCATGCCACGTCGAAGAAGTGCGCCGCAATCCCTACCACTTGCGTTTACCAGGCTATATGGCTGACAACGTGCGCCGTGGTGCCGAAGTATGCGGCGGGCAAGGTGCGGCGGCGCCAACATTCTCGTTTGGTTCGATTTACCATGTGGGCCGTTTTGACGGCAGCGACTTGGTACCAAGCGACAAGAAATTCACAATTAGCGAAAGCGATGACATTAAAGCGATTCTGGCTTAATCGTTTTCAAAGCAAACAAAAACCGCACGTATATCGTGCGGTTTTTTTGTACGTATAGTCAGGTACGCCAGTATAAATAAAGCCTAGCTAGCAATACTAGCCAATAAAAAAATCTCGTACCGCCCGCCCCTGTCGATTTTCTCTTTCTACGCGCCTCGCGGTGCATCAGCCTGAACCCTGCGCTGAAAGCTCAAGGACATAGGCACTTTGCCCCAATCATTCTCGAGATGGTAAAAAAACCCAAACCGAAGCGAGCGCATTAAATGGGGTTTTTTCATTAAGAATCAATCTTAATTAGCAATCAATCATAAACCATTCGTCAATCTGACACGCAAATTTCATAAAACAAATATACAGTGCGCATAGAAAAGGGGGGTTTATGAAAATTGTTTTACTCTGCATCTTGGTGCTCGCGTGCACGGTCGCCGCTGCCGCATTGATCGCAAAACCGAAAGTATTTCAAAGCACTACATCAGCACAAGCTATGTGTATGCCTAGCGATACTGCGCGAGCCTGCTGGCATCATTTAGAACATCGTCGCTATTAAGTTAATCAGCAACAGCCTCAATGCGACACCGTTTCGCCCTGCCCTAGTCATTAGGATCAGCGCTTAAACTGGCGTGACCTGAGCGCTATATTTCTTCAATTCGCTACGAATCAACTTCGCCATATCAACGTCATACAGCGGCCGACTCGCCAGCAATAATGCATTAAGCTGGGCTTGATCAGCAACACACCCCAGATAACACCAATTATCGATCACATGCAGTACGGGCGCCCATTCTGGCCCTTCAGAGACCGTAATCGCGCCTGCATACGGCCATGGTGCGAGTTTGTGTTTAGCCAGCGCGGCCAGTAAACGACCGTTGTGCAGGCCCATCGGCTCGCGACCAATACACGCGCCACGGCAATCCCCCTGCAGATGCGAGGTACACGGGCCGCCGTCTTTGCGCGGCGCTTCAAAGCCGAGCACTTGCCGACACAAGCCCTGCCCTTTGATGACGCGATTCATGATGTTTTGCGCTTCGCGTGCGCCACGGAACGGGCCAAACAATTCCCCGCGTGAGTTCGCCAACTCACTGAGTGGGACTAGTTTAGGCTGCAATGGCGCAATTTCTTCGCCGCGCACCGCCTTCGATAACGTGGGCAATGTGATTTCCCACACCGATTGGGTTTGATCGACTTTTTGGCGCACCACCGGATTCATCCGCGGTCGCAGCTCTTGAATCAATTTGCGCTCTAGCAATGCACTACCTAAGTCGCCCGAAGTTTCAATCCAGTCAATACGCCGTAAATCTCGCGCTAAGTAGGCGGCGGGGCCTTCGTTGGCTTTTTTGCCAAAGTGCTGCAACACGCGGCGGCGAATATTTGGGTTGCTGCCGATCCACAGCGCCTCATCATTCTCGCCATAAAACACATACACACCCGCCGTATCCGGCAAATCATCAATTACCGATTCATCAATTTGCGGCGGCAAAGCGGGCGGGCGAATCAATTCATCAATTGCTTGCTGAACGCGTTCAGCGCCCAAGTCTTTCACTGCAGCTTGCAAGAATTGGTAAATCAGCTCGGCATCGGTCAACGCACGATGGCGCTCGCCGTGATATTCCAAACCATGCCGCGCAATCAACGCATCCAAGCTGTGCTTAAACTCATCGGGGTACAGCTTGCGCGAGAGCTGCACGGTGCAGAGTACTTTGGCGCGAAACGTCAGGCCAAGGCGCTTAAATTCATTGCGTAAAAAGGTGTAATCAAAGCGTGCGTTGTGCGCGACAAAAATGCGATTTTTGAGTTTTTCCAGTAACTCAGTAGCGAGATCAGCCAACAGCGGCGCACCCGCTACCATGCCCTCATCAATGCCGGTGAGTCTTTGAATAAATAAGGGTATAGGCTGACAGGGATTGACCAGAGAGGACCAGGACTCAATACCCTGCCCATCGACTTGTAGCAAACCCACTTCGGTAATCCGATCCGTCGATGGGTTGGCACCCGTTGTTTCCAGATCAAGCAACACCAAAGGTGCAGGATAAAACGGATGTCGCATACTTAAGCTCAAACAATATGGGAGTGGTTTATTTCTTTACGAAACGGAAGCACTGATGAATCCGCTTATTGCGGAAATCTTCTGGAATCGACGAAGCAGTGAGATTTTCTGATATCCCCACAAACATCGGATCGAGTTCAAAGCTGCGTAGATTGTTCGAAAAATACAATACGCCGCCAGGCGCTAGCATCGCCATGCACGATTCAATCATATAGGCATGATCGCGCTGCACGTCGAGCACACCCAGCATTTTTTTCGAATTGGAAAAGCTCGGTGGATCCATGACGATCAAATCGTATTTTTGCGAACTGCACGTCGCTTCGCGCAAAAACTCAAACACATCAGCACGCACCCATTGGTGATTCCCAGAATCCATGCCGTTCAAGGCAAAATTACGCCCCGCCCAATCGAGATAGGTATTCGACAAATCAACCGTCATCGTCGATACCGCGCCACCGGCAGCGGCATACACGCTGAAGGCGCCGGTATAACTAAATAGATTGAGGAAACGCTTGCCGTTCGCCTCCATCATCACGCGTTTGCGCGTGTTGCGGTGATCGAGGAACAGGCCGGTATCAAGGTAGGCTTCAAGATTAACTTCGAATTTCAGCCCGTTTTCTTCGACCACAAAAAACTCGCCGGCGCCCTCAACCTTTTCGTATTGCGTCAGGCCTTTCATCCGTTTGCGAATTTTCAGCGCGACGTGCGCCAACGGAATACCGAACACTTCAGCAGTGGCCGCATGAACTTCATCGACCCACGTCGAATACGCTTCGTCGGTTTCCATCCAGCCGGTGTCGTACTCTTGCAAATGCACGCGGTCGCCGTAAACGTCGACAATCATCGGAAATTCAGGCACATCGCGATCGTAAATGCGATAGCAAGTCAGCCCCTGCCGACGCGCCCATTTACCCCAATGGCGCATATTTTTAGTAAGACGATTTTTGTAGCTGGTTAGATCAGACATGGCGGCAATTGAAAAGCAAAAGCGTAGTTTACCAGCTCACGCCGTGATTCTCGCTTTTGCGCACTATTTTTCTGCTAAATCAAGGTTTAACGACCCGCTAATAGCCGCAAAAAGACGGGGTCAGGTACATATTGCTTGACGACATTTTCCCAGCCCGCTGGGCCGACGAGACCTTTGACCATCGTCGAGCTGATTTCAGCGATTTCACGCGGCGGCATCAAAAAAATAGTATCAATATGCGGCGCCAAATCGGCATTCACATAACGCATTTTGCGCTCGAATTCATAATCGGCCGCTTCACGGATCCCACGCAGAATAAATTGCGCGCCTTGTTCGCGGGCATAATCGACTAAAAAGCGATTTTCAAAGGTTTCAACGCGCAAATTAGGCCAATGCGAGGTAGTTTCACGCAACATCGCCACGCGATCAGCCACGCTAAAAGTATAACGTTTGTCTGGATTCTCGCCAATGGCGACAATCATTTCATCAAACAAATTCACACCGTGCTCGATCATCCATAAGTGACCCTTGGTAACCGGATCAAAGCTCCCTGCGTAAACAGCACGCCGCATACCCAACTCCAAATGAAGCACTCAAAAACAAACAAACCAACACCAACAGACATCAGAACGATGCAAAAGTGTAAGCCAACAGCCGCATGATGCGGTATTTTATGCCACCTTGCCAATGCTAATAGATAAAAAAGTGCGCAATCTCCAGCGTATTACTACGTTGCAGAGGGCGAGCACTATACCATCAGCAAACAATAATTTAAGATGCTTGTCAGAGAATGACACTCGGAGGGGAATAGAACGTGTTAAAAAAAATCATCATTGGCGTGAGTCTGACTATTTCAACATTAGCTCAAGCTGAAATCATCATTGGGCAGTCTGTTCCAACCACCGGTATTGCGGCAGAAACCGGTAAAGCCATTGCACTGGGTGCATCGCTTTATTTTAATAGCATTAATGGGCGTGGCGGCATCAATGGCGAATTGATTACTCATATTGTCCGCGATGACGGCCATGATGCAAAACGCACCGTCAAGAACACCATCGATTTCATTGAAAAAGAAAACGCCATTGCCTTGATTTCCTACTTCGGAACAGAAGGCGTCGCTGAGCTGATCAAAACCAAAACGCTCGATAATGCAGGGATTCCTTTAGTTTCAGTACATAGTGGCGCTGAGTCATTGCGCAGTAGCGGCAATTTATTTGTATTTCACACCCGGTCTGGCTTTAACCAAGAAACAGATCGCCTCGTGAAGCTGCTAGCAGGCAATTTGGGCGTGACTAAGATCGCGGTAATGGCCGAGAACGGCGCTTTAGGCCAGGCCGGTGTAGCCTCACTCAAAGCCTCACTCGCTAAAAAACAACTCAGCTTAGTCGGTGAAGCCTTTTTTGACAGTAAAACCGGCGACACCCAAAAAGCGGCGCAAGAGTTAGCTAAACTAAATCCTGAAGCCGTTATTATTGTTGCCCTATCAAAACCTGCGGCCACTTTTGTTCAGCAATACAAAGAGAAAGGCGGCACATCCCAGCTTTATGCATTGTCTCAAGTGCAGTTTGAAGAAGTCGCAAAAACAATCGGTAAAAAAGGCGCTCATGGGCTTGGCATCAGCCAGTCTTTCCCCTACCCCTACAATCCACGCGTACGCATCATCCAAGAATTTCAAACCGCGGTATTCAATGAAATGGGAACCGGCTCTGGCAAAGAAGACTCACTCGCCGCGATTGCCAACTACCCAAGCTATGCGATGCTAGAAGGCTATATTTCGGCCCGACTGATCGTCGAAGCCATCAAGCGAGCAGGCAAGGCCCCCACTCGGTCCGCGGTCTACAACGCACTCACCACGCTCAAAAAATACGATATGGGTGGCTACATCATCGATTTTTCTGAGAGCAAACGTAACGGCGCCAGCTTCGGAGAGATCACGATGATGTCGCCAACAGGGGCTTTAACTCGCTAAGCGTGGTGTAAATTCAACAGTAAACGGTCCGACTTGATAATGCCGCTCACTGAATCCCAGTGAACGGCATTTTTCTGTTCTGAACACTGTGAGTTCTTATTAGTGCCTCGGCTTTTTATGCCTACCCAACGCGTTTGCTCGCCGCAAGATGACGACTTTGCCATTGAACCATAATGGATGGGATTGGTGATTTGATGCTGACCGTCACTGGCGATTTATCGCGCAACCGCCGCGTTGGGCTCTTGCTCGCGCAAGGTTTGAACTTGGATGAAGTACTCAAAAACCTCGGTCACGTCGCCGAAGGCGTGCCGACTGCACGTGAAGTCGCTAGCCAAACCGCTGCACTGAATATCGAAATACCAATCAGCCGCGCCGTTTGCCAAGTGCTTTTTGAAAACGTCCCGGTCAGCGAAATCATCACCGACCCAATGGGTCGCAGCCCGAAAATGGAAACGATGCAATAGGGGTATTTAACTCTAGCCATTTGCATATAATGGCTACATAGCAATACCAACGAAAAAGCCACTCGATTGAGTGGCTTTTTAAATTCGACGATACGCGCACACCAAAGCAAGCATTTTTGTAGGTTGGCGCTGAGCTTGCGAAGCCCAATAGTCGCGGTAGGTTGGGCTGCACTTCGTTTAGCCCTACCTACCTTGCTAATGATGCTTAATGGCGGCAAAAAACAAAAACACAAGAAACAAAATAATGACGCCCCAAAAAAACCATGATGGCAACTCAAACGAGCTTCGCTTATTCTTATTAAGCGCTGTAAGTACAGGCAACAGCCTTTCTATTTCATCCGACCTTCGCTCGTTTGATGATAGAAGAAGTCGCCAAATAGTTCTTGCGGAAGCAAAAATAGCCAAAGCACCAAAAAGCATCATGCCGATGGTGAACATATAAAAAACTAAGGCATCAGGGCCATGAGGCGTCGCCACAAAAGAAGCGGCAAAATGTAGACGTGGACCATCGCTAGCACTAATTGACACACTTTGATCTAGCCAACCTAGCAATCCAGAAATAAACAAAGTAATGCCAAAAAGCAGCACGCAGAAAAAGGCTAATGAGGGTGTAGGATATTTTGTGTAAACGGTCACCATGCTGGAAACTACTGGCATACAAGGAATGATGATGACCGCACTAAAACCGATACCTAACGACTTAATTGATAGCTTACTGGCCAATTACCAAAAGCCAGAAGACA
>CAUPHX010000021.1:0-16964 GCA_963511125.1 uncultured Deefgea sp.
GGTGGTAATTTCAAAGTCGTTCAGACTACCCCAAACCCGATATGGCCACGCCGCACCGTATAGATTTTGTAAAAAGCCCGGACCATTGGGCCAGTAATTTTGAATCGCCAGTTCGGCCGAGCTCAATCTAGCGGCGTTATCGCTACGTGGCTGCGCCATGCCAAGATAAATCAACTGCATCAATGGCTGAAAAGAACGTGCCGCTGCGACGCCACTAAAGCCATGCTGGGCGGTTTCAAACATCGGTTGTAATTGTAATTCTTCATAGCGAATCGCTTGCCCAATCTCAGCAGCGCTTAAATTCCCCGCTCCCGCAGCGGCCATATAGTTTGGCAATATCTGCGAAACAAAGCGCCACTCTTTGGGCAGGGCCAATGCACCACCAGCAAAGCGACCATTGATGCCAATTCGTTCATCAGGCTGACGCTGCTGGCGAACTAAGACTTGCACCCCGTTACTGAGCGTCCAAACGGTGGCGCCATTTTCTGTTTTGGTCTGCACGACCTTGCCACGAGGCGGTTCTTTGTCCAGCAATGTTTTTTCGGCATAAGCCACAGGCGCTTGCAAAGTCTCGGCATCTACAGCGGCGATCATCTCAGCCAATTTGTCATCATGCCAACTGATAAAGTCCTTCCTCGCCGCATCCGTTGCGGTACTCCCCATCAATATGGCGACTTGGTCGGGCGTGGTCAAAATTTGCTTTAGCACGGAATTAACCGCTTGGCTCGTGATCGTTGCAGGATCAAAAATCGCTTTTTGTTCTGCGACGTATAAATCTGGCAATCCCATTTTGGCCGCAGCAATTAAGGTATTGGCCCATATTTCATTCGAAATCGGAATATTTTTAACTACCAAATCATAATTCGCCACGGCATCGGCGACCTCGGCGTCACTCAATCCGAACTCACGCGCACGGCGAACTTCACGATACAACTGCGTCAGGCTTGCGCCGGGGTTTTGCTCTTTGACTGCCGCATACAACGTTAAGTACGACTCGCGCCCGATGCTGCCACTCCAATCAGCCATGGAGGCACTGGCAAAGGCTTGATTTTCCTGCGTTGACATTTTGCTCAAGCGCTGTGACAAAGCGAGCATCGCCAGTTTTTGCAACTGAACCTGCCGCGCATCGCTCATTGGCGCCTGTAGAAAATTCCACGACACCGCCAGCTCATTCTGCTGCCACGGATTACCTCGATAGCTACGCACTTTGGCTGTCAGCGGTAAAGCCGGATATTGACTAGCTTGATCACCAATAGGCGCCTTGGCAAACAGCGTTTTTATCGTTTTCTCGATATTTTTCGGCAAATCACCCGCAACGACCAAGGTCATCTTTTGTGGCTGGTACAGCTTGCGATACAAAGCTTCAATCCGTTCTGGCGACAAATCGCGTACATTTTCTTCAAAGCCAAGCGGCATATTTTCTAAATGCGGCGCATCGGGAATCAATACCGAATAAAAACTACGCCAATTAACTGTATCGACTTTGCGTAGATTCATCTCATCAAGCACTACTTGCCGCTCGGTTCTTAGCTCTTCGGGATCAAACACAATGTCGCCATTGGCCCAATCCGCCATGAGCAGCAGGCCACGATCCAAAGATTCACGCTTGAATTTGAAGAAATACGTTGTATTTTCATGTCCAGTAAAGGCATTACTGTCATTCCCCATGCGCATACCATTGTTGGAATACAGCGCTTTGATTTCATCTTTGCCAAAATTTTTGGTCTGCCGAAACGCCATGTGTTCGATCAAATGCGCGATGCCGCGCTCGTCGTCAGCTTCGCCGAGCGAACCGCTATTGACCAACAAACGCAGTTCAACTTCGCTCGGCTGCCCTGCTGGTGGCGCAATCGGTTTAATCAAATACCGCAAACCATTGGGCAATTGCCCTTGAATCACGCTGGAATGTAGATGTGGAATGGGGGCGAGTTTATCTGCCGCAAAGGCCGGAAAAGCCGCGAGCAAAGCCAGCGATAGAAGGATAGTTTTTTTCATAACAGGCTCAAGACAAAATTGACATTGGCATTATGCCTGAAACAAAACTTTACAAAGTTGATGCTACTTCAACTTTTAACTGAAGATCACAGTCAAAACGCCATCATCACGTTGATTCTCTTGCTGAAGTTATGCCGCCCACCCGCGCTGAATCCCCGCAAATTTATTTTTCCAGCCGTGAAGTATCATCAATCTGTATGCGGTATTGCACCTATTTACGCCACCAATGCGCCTATTTCGGTACAAAAGCAAGGTACAATCAGCGGCATCTTCGGACGGCCTTGTTAATTGAAATGAGCAAGCCGAACGCCTCATCGTGCAGCCTGAAGTGTCAGGACTGCTGTGCGTTAATCCCCAACACCACGATGGATTATCAATATGGAACAAACCCTAATTCGAATGATGGACGCGAAAAGCGATCCGGTCACCAGCCTGAAAGAACTCATCGCCGCGCTACGCCCAGCCAAAGTCAGCGATACCGTCACCGCGGTGAATAATGCCCGCGCGCTGTGCTATTTATTGGAGCAACACGCCGACTATCGCGCAGCGCTGCGCAAACAGCTTTTCACATTATTAGGTAACACTCGACAAGTTCAGCTGTATACCGATACCGGCATTTTATCGAACGAGAGTATCTTTACCGCTATTCAACGCCGGATAGGCTCCAAACTCTTGCCGCCACCGATCAAACCTGAATATTTAAAAGATTTATTTGGGGTATTATTTCCCAAAATTAATGATTACCTTTGGTTGAATGCGATACCCAAAGAAGTTTGGTTTGAAGTGGGCGATGCTGCTCATACTGAAGAGCTCAGTATGTTTGAAATCCCAACGCATATTCGGCTGCAACAACTTGAAGCGATTCAGGTTTTGTCTTGCCGACTGTCTGCGATTGGTCTCGAACCCGAAATCGTCCTGCATCATCCGGATGTAGAGCGATTTGAATCGCCGTTTGTTCGGCTCAATGCCGAAGTGTTGAGCTATATCGAGCGCTACCGCGAAGACCTCACTGCGCGCCGCCCACCTGACGAAGATCATTTACACATTGTCGTCTTGCTTGATCAATGTGAAACCATTATTGCCAAAGTCTGGAAAATGGCCGCCAAAAATGGCGCATCAGTGAGTCTCACTTATCATTTATTGCGCCTCAAGCAGCATATTGATCGACTCAAAGTGCTGTTTCATTTAGTCGATTCCACCCCCGAAGCCAACCACGCCCCTGCTTTATTGGGCTTATTTCTTGAACTCGTCAAAGCAGAAAATCGTAAATACAGTGTGCGCGATGTGTTGCGCGAAAATACCGAATTACTCGCATTGCAAATTACTGAGCACGCTAGCCACACTGGCGAACATTACATCTCAGAAACACGCCGCGAGTGGCTGCAAATGTTCCGCTCCGCCGCTGGTGCCGGGGTGATTGTTGGCTTTATGGCGCTGATTAAGATTCTAACCGCCAAGGCCCATTTACCGCCGCTACTGGAAGCCTTTGCCTTCAGTATGAATTACGCACTGGGCTTTATGCTGATCCATATTTTACATTTCACGGTGGCCACCAAACAGCCGGCGATGACTGCCGCTCGTATCGCGGCGGCGCTACCCTCGCTCGACAATAAAAAAACCGACAGTTATACCGAATTGGTCGAGCTGATTATTAAAGTTATTCGGACACAATTTATTGCGATTCTCGGCAATGTCTTGCTCGCCGCGCCCGTGGCGCTCGGTATCGCGTGGTTGTGGTGGTATGAATTAGGCTTCCACGTGGTCGATACCGCCAAGGCCGATAAAATGCTCGCCGAACTAATGCCAATTACCGGCAACGGTATCTTTTATGCGGCGATTGCCGGCTGCTGCTTATTCTTGGCCGGTTTGATTTCCGGTTATTACGACAATAAATCACTCTACAACGAAATCCCGCAGCGGATCGCGGCGATGCCGATACTGAATAAAATTTTCGGCGAAAATCGCAGTCGCCATCTTGGTCAATACATCGAACACAATCTGGGCGCGTTGGCCGGTAATTTCTATTTCGGGATTATGCTGGGTAGTATTGGCACCATCGGCTTTCTACTCGGGCTGCCGCTGGATATACGTCACATTACGTTCTCGGCCGCGAATCTGGCTTATGCGATATCAGCGTATGAATTCACGCTGGCATGGCCAATTGTTGCGTGGGGTGCTTTGGGGGTCGCTATTATCGGCTTAACCAATTTATTTGTGAGTTTTACCTTGGCGCTGTGGGTGGCGATGCGTTCGCGTAAACGCCATCTTCGTGAACTCAAACCGCTGTGGGGCAAACTATGGCGTCGTGCGCTCAGCCGACCGATTGATCTCTTTTTAGCCCCCAAAACGGCGCCGATTGAGGACAAAACCCATGCATGAGTTCAATGGCAACGCTGATTTGAATACCATGATTGCCGATGCCTTGGCCGATGCTGGCTGGATTGTGATCCCCCATTTTTTGTCTGCTGATGAACTGAGTCCGCTACAACAACTGGCAAGGACACGGCAAAACGCATTCGTTGCCGCAGGCGTTGGACGCGAAGCAGCGCATCAAGTTCGGCAAGATATTCGCGGTGATGCGGTATTGTGGCTAGAACAGGATGACGCTGAAATGGCCAGTGCCAATCAGCGCATGGCTCAATTACAGCAGTCGCTCAATCGCGAATTGTATCTGGGCTTGATGGAGCTGGAATGGCACTTTGCGCGCTATCCAATCGGCAGCTTTTACCGCCGTCATTTGGATCAGCATCGCGATCAGGACACGCGCGTTGTCACTGTGGTGCAATATCTGAATCAAGATTGGACTGAGGCTGATGGTGGACAATTACGCATTTATTTAGATAACGACCAACAGATTGATGTCACACCGCACGGTGGTACTTTGGTGGTCTTTTTATCAAATCGCTTTGAGCATGAAGTGCTGCCAGCACAGCGCGAACGCCTCTCGCTCACCGGCTGGTACCGCCGCCGGAGCAACTGACGTAGTGCACAGCAATCTCAGCGCAAGGCGCGTAAACTAAACCTATTACAGTTCTGAATTGGGAGCGCATCATGTCCAGATTAATCAGCTACCTGACCGCCCTGCTGCTCATGCTGTTATTAAGTGCCTGCACCACCCCCAGCGGGCCAGTTGAGTACCCCGTCTCGCAAATCCGCACCGGGCAAATAGAACACGTCAAAAGCGTCGTCGCCAAAAATAGTAGCGGTATCGGTAGTATTGCTGGTGGGCTGATTGGCGGCATTCTGGCAGGCAAACATATCGGCCAAGGCACGGGCAGTGCGATCAGTAGTGTATTTGGCGCGCTACTGGGTGGCTTCTTGGGTAATCAAATGGAGCAAGAAATTACCAAAAAATCGGTGCAAGAACTCACCATTCGGATGCAAGACAATGGCGAGCGCTTGGTGATTGTGCAAGATGTTCCGCAAGTTTTTCTACTTGGCCAGACTGTCGAAGTGATTAGCAACGGCCAAACTGCCCGTATTCAAACACCCATCAATCCAAAATAAAAAAGGCTTGCCACACGGCAAGCCTTTTCATGGGTATTTAAATCCAGCCATTCCCGATCAATGGCTAGCAGGCAATACCTATCAATACCCTAATCGTTGGCACACCGTCGAAACCGCGCCTGCGGCATTGAGCGTATAAAAATGCAAGCCAGGTGCGCCACCCGCGAGCAAGCGATCCGATAGTTCAGTGACAAAATCCAAACCAAACGCCCGAATCGATGCAGTGTCATCTGAGTACGATTGCAGACGCAAACGCAGCCAGCGCGGAATTTCTGCGCCGCACATATCCGAAAAACGCTGCAATTGGCTGTAATTTTGAATCGGCATAATGCCTGGCACAATCGGAATATTCACGCCGCGCCCTTGCACTTCATCAACAAAGCGGAAGTAAGCATCAGCATTAAAGAAATACTGCGTAATCGCTGAATTCGCACCAGCGTTCACTTTATTCACGAAATTGCGAATATCGGCTTCGGCGCTCGGTGATTGTGGGTGAAATTCAGGGTAGGCGGCGACTTCAATATGAAACCAATCACCAAATTCATGCCGCAAAAAAGTCACCAACTCATTGGCATAACGGAACTCGCCAAACTCGCCCATTCCCGACGGAATATCGCCGCGCAGCGCGACAATGTGTTTGATGCCGTGATCTTTATATTGCTGCACCACCGCGCGGATATTCTCTTTGGTCGATCCCACACACGATAAATGCGGTGCAGCGGCATGGCCAGCGGCCTGAATATCGACCACCGCGCGCAACGTACCCTCTTGGGTCGTACCACCTGCGCCAAACGTCACCGAAAAAAATTCAGGATTAAATTGCGCCAGTTGCCTGCGCGTGGTCGCCAATTTGGCGGCGCCTTCATCGGTTTTTGGCGGGAAAAATTCAAAACTAATCGGACGCAAAGAGTGGGTCATGGTGCGGCAACTTATTTACATTCATCGAAGGGTGAATGTTACCACTCCACCGCAGCTTTTGGCATGAGCGCAATTCATACTTAAGACAAATCGTGACCGTTCATCCTTTCAAGCAACATTTTTTCACACTGTGAGCAGGAAGTTTTTCATTTGTAAGAAAACGGAATAATATCCCCAGTGACTTGGGCATTCGACTCAGGCACTGCTGGTGACCAGATTGGTCGCCGCACTCAACGAAAAGGAAAGAGATGACAATGGCAAAATCACGTTCAAATATGACTCGCTTAGCCGCCTTGCTCGGTGGCCTAATGCTCGCCGCAGGCGTACACGCCGCAGCTTGGCAAGAAGGTAATATCTATCAAGTCAATACAGTAGTCGATTACAACGGCAAAACGTATAGCGCCTTAGTAACGCACACCGCTCACGTTGGTGCGGGCTGGAATCCAGCTTCGACCCCAACACTCTGGAAAGAGACCGGCACGAGCAGCGCAACGCCGATGCCAACAGCCACGACTGCTCCGACACCGACACCAACACGAGCACCAACGTGTCCTCGAGTGACCCCACCACCAAAACCGGCAATCCAATTAATTGCCCCTGCCCAATGGTCGATTTATACCAAAGGAACGGATGCAGAAGGATGCGCAATTGAAGCTTGGCAAGGAACTTGCCCAACGGGATCGGGAGTTTTTGTCACCGATCGATGTGTTGTCAGCGACTACATTACTTGGAGTTCAGCAACGGTCTACACCGGCGGTCAACGCATCAGCTACAACGGCGCAGTGTACGAAGCAAAATGGTGGACGCAAGGCAATGTGCCAGGCGCTGATCAATGGGGCCCGTGGAAGTTAATCTTGTCGGGTGATCCAACGCCATCACCCGTACCTACCCCCACTCAAAAACCAACCGCAACGCCTGTAGTGACTGCAACACCGGTGGTAAGCGCAACACCGGTGGTAAGCGCAACACCAACGGCAACCGCAACACCAAGCGCGACGCCCGTTGTGACTGCGACACCGTCAGCGACGCCAACGCCAAGCACCACGCCGGTGAGCGGCTTGCTGCCTAAGCATGTTGTTGTGGGCTACTGGCACAACTTTGATAATGGTTCTGGCGTGATGCGTTTGAAAGACGTGCCGGCTGAATACAACATTATTAATGTGTCGTTTGTCGAAGGTGATCAATCCGCCGCCAAAGGTACCGCAGCATTTGTGCTCGACAAATTGTTTAACGAAGCGGAATTCATCGCCGACATTAAACTCAAACAATCACAAGGCACCAAAGTCTTGGTATCACTCGGTGGTGCGAATGGCGTGATCGTCATTGACTCGCTTGAAGCGCGTGAACGCTTCATCAAAACCCTCGGTGACATCATCGCGAAATACGGTTTTGATGGCCTTGATTTGGACATGGAAAACAATCTAACCATTACCGCGCAAGACGACTACCGCAAACCCGTTACACCACAAATCGTCAACGTGATTGCTGGCGTGAAAGCGATCAAAGCACGCTTTGGCGACAAATTCATCCTGACGATGGCACCGGAAGTGAATTACGTCCAAGGTGGCCACGGCTATTACGGCGGCACATGGGGCGGCTACTTGCCAATTATTCATGGCCTGCGTGATGACCTGAACATGCTGCACGTTCAGCATTACAACACCGGTAGTATCGGTGCGACGGATGGCAAGCAATACTCACAAGGTACCGTGGACTTCCAAGTGGCGATGACGGATATGTTGCTCACTGGCTTTAACTTGGGTGGCGATGTGAACAAACCATTCCCAGCGCTTCGCCCAGACCAAGTTGGCTTTGGCTTGCCAGCAACAACGAGCGCGGCTGGCGGTGGTTATATGTCAATTAGCGACACACAAAAAGCATTGGATTGCTTGATGAAATTGCAAAACTGCGGCACCTACAAACCAGCAAAAGCTCAGCCTGATCTACGCGGCATTATGACGTGGTCGATCAACTGGGACAGCAAACAAGCTTACCAATTTGCGAAGAGCCATAGCGCTTACTTCAAAAAATAAGCCGTGACTCGAAATTAAAAATGGCGACACATCGGTGTCGCCATTTTTTATGTTTTCTCTAAATTGAAAAATCAAAATACCGTGTGAATCGCTACCCGCTATTTTAATGATTCGCAGCCAAACTCATATCATTCACCGCCTCATCATCTGGATCGGCATATTGCTCGGCAATGGCGGCAAACTGCGGGGCAACGCGCTCAAAACCATCGACCAAATCAGGGTCAAAGTGCAGCCCACGACCTTCTAGAATAATCGTCATCGCCATGTCATGCGAAAACGGGGCTTTATAAGGGCGTCGACTACGCAGCGCATCATACACATCAGCGATGGCCATCAACCGCGCTGAAATGGGAATTTCATCCCCTTCTTGACCCAGCGGATAACCCGATCCATCCCATTTTTCTTGATGACCATAAGCGATCTCACGTGCATAACGCAAAAATTCACTTTCTTCACCCAACATGCGTTCGACTTCCAGAATAATGTTTCGACCATATTCAGGGTGTTTTTTCATAATGGCGAATTCTTCCACCGTTAAACGCCCCGGTTTATGCAAAATCGCATCAGGAATACCGACCTTGCCAATATCATGCAAGGGGGCCGATTTCACCATCCATTCAATACTGACTGCATCCAGTTGATTCACAAAACGTGGATGTGCGGCCACTGTAGTGGCTAAAATCCGCATGTATTCTTGCGTGCGCTTTAAATGCAAGCCCGTTTCTTCATCACGTAATTCAGCCATGACGCCCATCGCCATAATGGTCGCGTCTTGCATTTTGAGTAGTTCTTGCGTTCGCTGCGCTACGCGGTCTTCTAGCTGTTGATTATGCAAACGAATCGCATTTTTTAGATCTTGCATTTCAAGCTGCGTTTTAACGCGCACTTGCACAATCGCAGGACTCAGTGGCTTATGAATGTAGTCGACACCACCGGCACCAAAGCCGTTGATTTCATCGATTTCCTGCGTTTTCGCCGTCAAAAAAATCACTGGAATTTCTGCAGTGACCGGGTTATTTTTCAAGCGTCGGCAGACTTCGAAACCATCAATATCCGGCATCATCACATCAAGCAAAATTAAATCAGGCAAAGGTAAGCGCTCGGCGAGTGTTAGCGCCTGTTCACCGTGATTCGCAATGCGTAATTTATAGTTTTCTTTGAGAATCGCATTGAGCACCGCCAAGTTCGCTGGCGTATCATCGACCAATAAAATCGTGCGGCGATAACTTAAATCAAACTCGGTCATCCCTGCCCCCTTGCTTGCTGAAGTTCTGCCAAAAGCTGTACCGCACTCGTAAAATTAAACTCATTGGTAATCGCATTGCCCAATCGATCTAACAGTTTCATATCCTCAAAGTCCATTAAACCATCCCGCAGCTGGTAGTACACTTCAACCGCATCACCATCACAATCATTCAATAAATCAGCCAATCTAGCCATGATGGCCTCTATTTCTGCGTCGTTGACTGGTGGCTGAGTCGCTGCGACTTTGGCCGCTTCACCATACACCGCATCGACCTCGGCCAGCATCTGCGCCAAGGCATCGCTAAAGGGCTGCAAAGTGTCCCCTGCATCGCCCGGCTTGGCATGCAAAGCCGTCTCTAGCTGAGTGGCGGCTTCTGCCAATCCCCCCATTCCCAAGGTACCCGCCACCCCTTTCATCGAGTGAGCAAGCCGCTCTGCGCCCTTGTGATCGTCTTTAAGCAATTGCAATAGGCTGGCATTCGAATCACGATAATCATTTAAAAATTGCTTAAACAAGGCTTCGTACAATTGCGCATCGCCCATCAAACGGTGAAGAACATCTTGGGTATTTACCCCTTTGATATTTGGAACAATGGATTCATCGATATACCCACTATCAACATCCAACTCTGCCATATCGATAATATGCTGTGCCGCCCATTTCGCAACGGTTGCAAATAACACATCGGGCTGAATGGGTTTGGTGATGTAATCGTTCATTCCCATATCAAGACAACGCTGGCGCTCATCTGACATCGCATGGGCTGTCATCGCAATAATCGGCACATCGTTAAAACGAGAATCGGTACGGATTAATCGTGTTGCCTGATGACCATCGAGCACCGGCATTTGCAAATCCATCAAAATCACATCGCACGGACAAGGTTCAATCGACAACCAACCCAAAGCTTCACCACCATGTTGCGCCAAAATCACGCTCGCCCCCACGCCGGTTAACAATTCATTGGCGACTTGTTGATTGAGCGGATTATCTTCGACCAACAGAATCCGTACACCATGCAGATTTTGGCTACGGTTTGATTTGACTTCGCCCAGCACGCTTTCTGTAGAGCGCTCTAACCAAAGGGTAAAATGGAACGTGCTACCATGATTGGCCTCACTTTCCACCCAAACATCACCTTCCATCATTTCGATTAAGCGCTTACAAATGGACAAGCCCAAACCCGTACCGCCAAATTTGCGTGTGGTTGAACCATCGGCTTGTGAAAAGGGTTTAAATAATAATTTGATTTGCTCAGGGCTCAGGCCAATCCCGCTGTCTTTCACCGCGACATGCAAGCGCACTCGCCCCTCAAGCTGCGCCACCAATTCCACATTCACACTCACTTCACCCTTTTGCGTGAACTTAATCGCATTACTGACTAAATTATTCAACACTTGGCCAAGGCGTAATGGGTCGCCCAAAAGCGCAGCAGGACATTCTGCGGCAACATTCAAACTCAGCCGCAAGCCTTTTTCTTCCGCCTTCATTTGATGCAAAGTCCGAATCTGCGCAAATATGGCTTCGAAGCTAAATGGGATGATTTCTAACTGCAAACGGTCGGCTTCGATTTTCGAAAAATCAAGAATGTCATTCAAAATATGCAATAACGATTCAGCGGCAAGACTGGTTTTACTAAGGTAATCTCGCTGTTTGCTACTGAGTTCAGTTTTTAATGTAAGGTGTGTCATGCCAATAATCGCATTCATTGGCGTGCGTATTTCATGGCTCATATTGGCCAAGAAATCACTTTTTAAGCGATTGGCTTGGTCCGCCGCTTCTTTGGCGTTAATTAACTCTTGCTCAACTTCTTTACGCAATTCGATGTTTTCATACACCGCCACAAAATGCGTCATTTGACCTGCAGTATCCCGAATCGGCGAAATCGAGACCGACATCCACATCAACGTCCCGTCTTTACAGCGATTGCGTAAATCATTGCGCCACTCCTCACCAACCAGCAAAGATTGCATAATCTGCTCATGAATAATGGGGGTGGGTGTGCCACCAGAGAGTAATTCGGTTGGGTTTTCACCTAAAATATCCGTTAATGCATAACCAAATGTTTGTTCAAACTTTGGATTAGCATATTCAATATTGCCTCGCACATTGGTAATTAAGACGGGACTTGGACTGGCTTCGATCGCTGCTGATAATTGGCGCAACTGATTGGCGGCATATTTTTGTTCGGTCACATCAAAAATCATGCCGTCTAAACTCTCGGCCAATCCTGATGCGTTACGTACCACCTGGCCTCGTTCATAGACCCAGTGCACAGCCCCCTTAGCATCGCTAATCCGATACTCCACCGAATAACGCTCGCCGCCCATCATTGCCGCATTAACTGCCGTTTCAACCACCGCCAAGTCTTCAGCATGAATTAGTGAGCCGTAACTACGTTGAGGTTGTGGTGCTAAAAATAAATCAGGGGTATAGCCCGTAAGGACTTCAATTTCATCGTTAATATAGTGCATACCCCATGGATAGTCGATTTGACAGCGAAACACCACTCCAGGAATATTACTGGCTAAAGTTCGAAACTGCGCCTCTTGCGCTAATAAGGCTGCTTCAGCTTTTTGCCGAGCATCCACCAACTGCCCCATCAAGACCGACAACTGCTCTAAATCGGCGCTTTTTTCATCAATGGGTGACAAGCCTAAACTTAACTGGAATTGCCCTGCGGTTTGCCATAGCGCGTCAATCGCGCGTTGGCGGGTTGCTGCCTCAAGCCGCAGCGTTTCATTGGCTTGCGTCAATTCGTCCGAGCTGATCTGTAGACTGCGCGACCCCAAAGCGACATCTCGGTCAAACTGGCTATATGCGTCATCGGTCGCTGTCAATAAACGGCGTAAATGACGCAGTGTATTGGCCGCAATCGGATCTGCAATCGATTCAGCAGACTGCTCAATCGATTGCAGCATGTGCTCCACTGCCGCGTCATCAGCGCAAGCCAGATGGCGCTTTAACTGACGTGCGAGCAGCTTGTTCATGCCTGAGCTTCACTCAAAATGGTGATGGTCATCGTTTGATTGTGTAATTTACATTCGGTCGAGCTCACAAACGGGCTTATTTCACCGTAGGAATAAAAACCGGCCAAGGCGACATGCTGACCAAAGACATCGCCAACGGCTTCGATTTCTTCGTCAATCCGCCCGCCCATCACCAACTTGCGACCGACGCAACTCACCAATAAACCCAAGCCTTGCCCCACTTGGCTCACCATGTCTTGTGCCGCATTGGCGGCCGCTTCAGCACCTTCGACCAAGGCATCATTGCTGGCATGCATCAGACGTAAATAACCATCCGTTTGAATATCTCCTGCCAAAATCAAACTACCATTGTCTTCGTCAATGCCCAAAATGGTTCGCACCAAACCCATGGCCGAATGGTCTTGCCCCAACATTTCAAATGGAAACAGCAAGCCCGACGAGGGCAATTGCGCCGCGTATCCGCCCAGATAGCGCTTATAAACTTCTAATGCCGGTTCACCATCTAGCTCAAACAAAATATTGCCGGTGCTGCGAGTGACTTTGCGGGCAGGGCCAAATGGCTTCCAGCCACCAAACGAGCCATGTCCGATTTGAACACCCGCCGGTATCGCCATCGCGACCACGGTATTACTGGCTACGCCGTCATTACTTAACACTGCCGTTTGCCCAAATGCCGTGCCATCCCCCGCCAAGCCGCCCATAATTGGCACGCCAGCCGCCAGTCCAGCCGCTAATCCTTGTACCAAAGCACTGCCATTAATATGGACACCCTGCCCCAGCACCAGCACCCCTGACAAGGACTGCTGGCTCAAAACAGCGGCCAAGCGTTGCCCCGCGGCCTCGCTATCTTCCATGCTGGCTAACTGCGCGACAGCTGTTTGCGGCACGCCATACGGCCAATTCACCGCCGTGATGACACAACTATCATCGTCAACCCCATCAGCAGAAATTTCCCCCGCGGTAGAACAACCCAACAAAGCCGCCGCAGGAAACTGTTGCCGCAATTGAGTAAAACATTGCGGATCACTCAATAAGGCTCGACTTGCAAACACCAACAGCCATTGCGGCTGAATTGCGACCAAGCTTGGCAGCTTTAGATTAAGTTCAGATAACTGTTTCACTTTAATTTGCGCAACTTGCATCGTCGTAGCCCTCATGAATGAGGTTTCAGCTTAGCAAACGCATCTTTTTTCGCCGAAAAAAAACCGGCTCAATCACCGGTTATTTTCAAACAGAATCAATTAAATTACTTTACTGAATCCTGCCAAGCTTGTTTGGCCACCGCTATAGCATTCACTCTCCCGGCAGCCACTGCACTGGCAATCTCTTTCGGATTGCTGCATTGCGCTGCAATCGCGCCCGCATCCACCGCAGCGGCGGCTTCGCGCATATTCAATAAATACGCGTGCTGCGGATAGTCACAATTTTCAAATTGATAGCGCCCACGCGCATCAGCGAGACAGGCATCAAGCAGTTGCGTAAATCGCTCAGGGCGGCGCAATGCATCGCAACGCATCAGTAATGCCAATACCGTCTCAGGCCGTAATTGCTTGGCGGTATGCACTAGGGTGTGTTCACGGCAAACCAGCACCGCCAACTCTTTGCAATCACTCGGCACGCGCAAGCGTTTGCACAAGGCCTCAACCAGCGGCACGCCGCGTACTTCGTGGCCAATATGGCGTGGCAACACGTCGGCTGGCGTTTTCGCTTTGCCCAAATCATGGCACAGCGCGGCAAACCGAACCGCCAAAATCCAGTCCTGCGCAGCAGTAGAATCATCCCAGCGTTGCGCGGCGGTGTAATCCAGCACCAGCATCGTGTGCAGGCCAGTATCAATCTCAGGATGATAATCGGCGCGCTGCGGCACGCCCCACAGCGCATCGATTTCTGGTGCAATTCGGGCCAATGCACCGCATTCACGCAAGATTTCAAACATCAAGCTTGGCTTATCTTCCATCAAGCCCTTAGCCATTTCCTGCCAAACGCGCTCGGCGACCAGATGATCGACTTCTCCATCAGCGACCATTTGCTGCATCAGCGCCATCGTTTCTGGCGCCACAGCAAAATCAAAGCGGGCGGCAAAGCGTGCTAAGCGCAAAATTCGCACGGGGTCTTCTGCAAATGCGGGTGACACATGGCGGAAGATTTTCGCCGCCAAATCGGCTTGCCCGCCGTAAGGGTCGATCAAGTTACCGTGTTCGTCTTCGGCAATCGCGTTGATGGTCAGGTCGCGGCGCAATAGGTCTTCTTCGAGTGTCACATCGGGGCTGGCCTGCACTTCAAAGCCAGTATAGCCATGGCCGCTTTTCCGTTCGGTACGTGCCAGCGCATACTCCTGATGTGTCCTCGGATGCAAGAACACGGGAAAGTCTTTACCGACCGCGCTATAGCCCAAGTCAAGCATCTGCTGCGGCGTCGCGCCGACCACCACCCAATCGATGTCTTTGACGGGCAAACCCAACAATCGATCCCGAACTGCACCGCCGACGCGATAGACCTGCATATTCTTTCCTTAAAATGAAGAGTTACTTCTACTGAACGACGAAGTCAGACTACAATCTTGTGATTATCCCTCAATTCTCTTTCAGGATGAACGTATGAAAATCGCAAATAATGTCACCGAACTGATTGGCCGCACACCGCTGGTTAAACTGAACCGCGTCACCGAAGGCTGCGTTGCGACCCTCGTTGCCAAATTGGAATACATGAATCCATCGCATTCAGTGAAAGACCGCATCGCCGTCAGCATGATTGATGCCGCCGAAGCCGCAGGTCATATCAAAGCGGATACGGTGATTGTGGAACCAACGTCGGGCAATACCGGTATTGGTTTAGCGATGGTTTGCGCCGCGCGTGGTTACAAACTGGTGCTCACAATGCCAGAAACGATGTCCAAAGAACGTCGTGCACTACTGCGCGGCTATGGCGCTGAGCTAATTTTAACGCCAGGTCCAGACGGCATGGGCGGCGCGATTGCCAAGGCCAAAGCGTTGACCGAAGAACACAACAATTACTTGCTACTGCAGCAATTTGAAAATCCAGCCAATCCAGAAATACACCGCAATACGACGGCGGTTGAATTGTGGGAAGACACTGACGGTCAAATCGACATTTTGATTTCTGGCGTTGGTACCGGCGGCACGATTACCGGTGTCGCTGAAGTCATCAAAGCAAAAAAACCATCCTTCCAAGCGATTGCAATTGAACCCGATGCCAGCCCAGTGCTATCTGGCGGCGCCAAAGGCCCGCATCCAATTCAGGGCATTGGCGCAGGTTTCGTGCCTGCGGTGCTCAATACGGCGATTTATGATGAAGTGATTCGCGTTAGCAATGACGACGCATTTGCGATGGCGCGTTTGATGGCAACGCAAGAAGGTATTTTGTGCGGTATTTCGGCAGGCGCAGCAACGTGGGCAGCGATTCAAGTGGCGAAACGCCCAGAAAATGCTGGCAAACTCATTGCAATCATTATCCCATCGTTTGGCGAGCGTTATTTGTCGACTAAGTTATTTGAAGGTTTAGCTGATTAATTAATCAAAGGGTATCTAGTTGTAGCTCTTTAATAAAAACAGCTACAGCCAGATACCCACTAAAAACCATCCACTCGCTCATTGTCATCACGCCAATTACTCACATCACGAAATACCAATACCGCACCGAGTGTTCGATTGTCGATATCGCGTATTCGCGCCGCACTTTCTTCGATTTGAAAATGTAAGCCCAATTTATTGAGCAATACACTGCGCCGTGAACCTTGATTGTCGGCACCGCCTTGCAAAGACACGGTGACCAAATTGGCCAATGGCAAACGATTTTTTATATCGACCGACTGATAGACAGCGCCCAAATATTGGCCGCGCGCCATATCCAATTCCCACCCCAGCAAAGCAGAAGCCACTGGATTGATATAATCAATTCTGCCATGGATATCGGTGGTCAATACGCCATCGGCAATCGATTCCAGCGTTGCTTGCGCACGTTGTTGCTCGGCCTGCAGCGCAGCTTGCGTATTGCGCATAGCCGTCACATTCCGCCCTACTCCGCGATAACCCGCAAATGTACCGTCCGCCTCAAAGATAGGACGACCCGACACACTAAAATAAAAAACATGGTTATTTAAAAACGCTTGATATTCAAAATCACGATAGGGTAATTGCGATGCCAAGACGCTGCGATGCGCCTCCCATTGCGCCTCATTGAGTCCACCAAATCCTAACTCCCAACGACATTTACCCATAAAAATGATTGGATTCACCTCGATTTCGGCAAAAAACC
>CAUPHX010000022.1:0-16826 GCA_963511125.1 uncultured Deefgea sp.
ACCAATGTCACCTAGGCGCGCACCCGCTTTGACTTGGTCGATGCCGATCCACATACAGTCAAACGTCACTTGCGATAGGCGCTTGGCGTGGGTTGCGACATTGTCGCCGACCAGATACATGCGGCTATTGTCGCCATGGTAACCGTCTTTGATGACCGTAATGTCTAGATTGACAACGTCACCATTTTTGAGTGGTTTGTCATTGGGGATACCATGACAGATGACATTGTTGACCGAAGTACAGATCGATTTTGGATAAGGTATATAGCCAGGAGGGCAGTAATTCAAAGGTGCTGGAATCGTACCCTGTACATTAATCATGTACTCATGGCAAAGGCGGTCAATTTCGAGCGTGGTGACACCAGGCTGAATAAACGGCGTAATGTAGTCCAGTACTTCGCTGCCAAGGCGGCCAGCTACACGCATTTTTGCAATTTCTTCGGCAGTTTTAATCGTGATCGTCATACAAACCTTTAATGCAATAGAGAGGCCATGGCCTCTCGAATATGTTTATTTTTAATCAGTATATCATTCCATGCGCTTGCAAGCCCGCTTGCTGTCGATGCCATTAAAAAAGCCCAGCAATGGTGCGCTGAGCTTTTTATTGAGCATCCAATCTGAATTAGCGTTTGTGATGTTCGGGCAATACAATATTGAGTTCTAATACTTCGAAATCATCTTTGCGTTCTAGTTGAACTTTGATGTCTTCTGGATTGATCGCGACGTATTTCGAAATCACTTCGAGCAATTCACGTTGCAATTGTGGCAAATAGTCCGGCGCGGTATTTTGGCCGCCACGTTCGTGCGCCAAGATGATTTGCAAACGCTCACGCGCCACGTTGGCGGTTTTTTTCTTTTCGCCAAAAAAATAACTCAGAATCGACATAACTTAACCTCCAAACAACCGTTTCCAGAACGGTGTCTTAGGTACTTCAATAAAACGCATTGGCTTTTCTTCACCAAGGAAACGTGAAATCACATCTTTGTAGGCTTCAGAAACATCAGTGCCGACATTGTGAATCGCTGGCGTGCCTGAGTTAGAGGCTTGTAATACCGCTTCTGATTCAGGAATAATCCCAATCAATGGAATGCGCAGCAAATGTTGTACGTCGTCGAGCGAGAGCATTTCACCCGATTCAACACGTGCTGGGCTGTAGCGGGTAATCAGTAAATGGGTCTTCACAGAGCCACCGTCTTCGGCACGTTTGGATTTTGCATCCAAAATACCAATGATGCGGTCAGAGTCGCGCACCGAGGATACTTCTGGATTGGTGACGACAATCGCTTCGTCCGCGTAGTACAACGCTAAGAACGCGCCGGTTTCGATACCCGCAGGGCTATCGCAAATGATGTAATCAAAACCATCGTGCTCAAGCTCTTTAAGCACTTTTTCTACGCCTTCTTTTGAAAGCGCATCTTTGTCTCGGGTTTGTGAGGCAGGCAAAACATAGAGATTGTCGCAGTTTTTGTCTTTGATCAGCGCTTGGCGCAATGAGGCTTCGCCTTGAATCACATTGACAAAGTCATACACCACGCGGCGCTCGCAACCCATGATTAAATCAAGGTTACGTAGGCCTACGTCAAAGTCGATGACTGCAGTTTTGAAACCGCGTAAAGCCAAGCCCGAAGCAAAGCTGGCGCTGGTCGTCGTTTTGCCAACGCCGCCTTTACCTGATGTTACTACTACGATTTTTGCCACAGAGTTCCCCTGGGATAATGAATGGAATAATTTGTTTGAGCTTAATTGATTTGGGGCTAATTGATTTGGTTGAGTGCTTCGATCACCAGTTTCTCTTGATCGAGATAAATTTGGCTCGGTTTTCCGGCAATTGAAGCGGGTAGATCTTCATCGAGCGAACGATACACGCCAGCAACGGAAACCAACTCAGCTTCCATGCACGTGGTAAAAATGCGGGCGTTGGTGTCGCCTCGCGCACCAGCGAGTGCACGGCCGCGTAGTGGGGCGTAGACATGAATATTGCCATCGGCTATGACTTCCGCGCCATGCGAAACAAGCGCAAGCACGATCAAGTCGCAGCCTTTGGCATAGACTTGCTGACCCGTTCTCACGGGGCGATCAATGATCATTGCGCTCGGTGCGGCGACGGTTTCAATGACTGGGGCGGCTGGCGGAGTGATTCCGCTATTGAGCAGCACCACTAAGCCCGCTTCTTTGGCTGCGACTTGCTGATCGATATTGCCGCCTTGTGCGACGATGGGCTTGAGTTGAAATTGGCGTAATAAACTGACTAAAGCGACGATTTCAATCGCCGAAGGAATGCTAGTGAGCTGGCTAAAGTCGATTGCAATTTGTTCATCAGAAAGGAAATGTTCGCCATCACCCAGCTGTTGTTGTAGTACACGAATCAGTTTTTCTGGTTCTAGTGTGCTGGGCACGAATGCAGTGAGTTTGGTGGTCGTGCTTTTAAACTCAAAAACAGTCGTTGATTCATCAGGGTAGGCAAAGCTGGTCATAGATTAACAGGCGTCACAACAGCGAAAGAGCGCAGTTTACCGTCTCAAAGCAATGCTAGGAAGCTGTGTTTGTCTGTAAGCGGGTTTTTTAGTGCAAAAACATCGCAAAAACATCATTTTGCGATGTTTTTTCATTTAGAAGCTGCGGCGTTTAATGCCTGTGCGGTGCATGATGGTGGTAGAGAGTTCTTCGATCGATTCTATTGTTGTGGTATTTCAATACGTACGCCGTTTGATCCCTGTGCGGTGCATGATGGTGGTTGATAGCTCTATTGTTGTGGTATTTCAATACGTACGCCGCTTGATCCCTGTGCGGTGCATGATCGTGGTAGAGAGTTCTTCAATCGACATTTTGGTGGTATTGAGGTACGGCACGCCCACATGGCGCAGCAGTGCTTCGGCTTCCGCGACTTCAAATTGACACGTTTCGAGTGAGCAATAGCGACTATCGGGTTTGCGTTCCTCGCGAATTTGTTGCAAACGCACAGGATCGATCGTGAGTCCGAACAGTTTGTTGCGGTAGGGTAATAGCAACTTTGGCAGTGTGTGTTGGCCAAAATCCTCGGGTGTGAGCGGATAGTTGGCGGCCTTGATGCCGAACTGTAAGGCGAGATAAAGGCAGGTTGGTGTTTTACCTGAGCGAGAAACGCCGACCAAAATCAAGTCGGCCTCCGCTAAATCACGCGGCATGATGCCGTCGTCGTGATTGATCGTAAAATTCACCGCGTCGATCCGATTTTTGTACTCTTCAAAATTGCCAATCGAGTGCGAACGTCCCACCGTATGCGTGGATTCAACGCCAAGCTCTTCTTCGAGTGGACCAATGAATTTCTCAAGAAAATCAATGGTTAGCGCATCTTCGACGAGAATTTTACTTCGCAAAATTGGGTCGACAATGGTACTAAAAACTAAAGGGCGGCAACCATCGACGACCGCATGACGGCGAATATTGAGTGCGACTTCTTCGGCCTTTTCTACGGTGTCAACAAAGGGCAAAGTGATACGGTTGAAGTTTACATCTTCAAATTGTGAAAGCAGTGAGTGGCCCAAAATTTCGGCGGTAATCCCAGTTCGATCAGATACAAAAAAGGCAGTGCGGCGCATAGTTCCCCCTATCCCAAACAGAATACCGTGCAATCTGCAGGAACACTAGCTGCGGTTGATATTTGTTATTCGAACGCAAAAAACACAGAATCAGCGCCATGTAAAGGTAAATCCTGACTTGGCAAGCGGCGTTAAAAAGCTAAACTGATTCAGATATTTTTGCAATGCAGCATTCCTGAGGGCCCTAGCATATGACCGAAAAATACGTACTCGATTTTGCTCAGCTACGCATGCACGACGTAGAAAAAGTGGGTGGAAAAAATGCCTCTTTAGGCGAAATGATTTCGCAGCTCACAGAAAAAGGAGTGCGAGTGCCGGGCGGTTTTGCGACTACCGCAGACGCCTATCGTGTTTTTCTGGCGCATGAAGGCTTGGCCGATCGAATTGATGGCGTTTTGGCGAATTTGGATGTGGATGATGTTAAGCAGCTGGCTGTGGTGGGCAAGCAAATTCGTGATTGGATTATGGCTACGCCGTTGCCAGCGCAGCTAGAAGCTGAAATGGCTGAGCATTACGCTCTGTTGGGCGATAACGTTACCGTCGCGGTGCGCTCCTCTGCGACCGCAGAAGACTTGCCCGACGCTTCATTTGCAGGCCAGCAAGAAACATTCCTCAATATTGTCGGCTACCAAAATGTCGTTGATGCGATGAAGCAGGTGTTTGCATCGCTGTATAACGACCGCGCAATTGCCTACCGCGTGCATAAAGGTTTCGACCACAAGATTGTTGCGCTATCAGCAGGTATACAGCGGATGGTCAGGTCTGATAAGGGCGCGGCGGGGGTACTCTTTACTATTGATACTGAGTCCGGCTTTGATCAAGTGGTGTTTGTGACGGCTTCGTATGGCCTTGGCGAAACGGTGGTGCAGGGCGCGGTCAATCCCGATGAGTTTTTTGTGCATAAACCAACCCTCGCAGCCGGTCGCCCCGCGATTGTGCGCCGTCATTTAGGCGGCAAAGCGCTAAAAATGGAATTTGATACCGAATCGGTAGCCGGTAAATCGGTGCGTACCGTGGCGGTGAGCAAAGAGGAGCGCCATCAATTCTCAATTTCTGATGCTGAAGTTGAGGAGTTAGCTCGCTACGCCGTGATTATCGAGCAGCATTATCAACGCCCGATGGATGTGGAATGGGGCCGCGATGGCATCGACGGCCAGCTGTATATCTTGCAAGCTCGCCCAGAAACGGTGAAATCGCAAGAATCTGGCTCGGATAAACTAACTAAATTCCGTATGTTAGAAACAAGTCGCGTGATTACTGAAGGTCGCGCGATTGGCCAGAAAATCGGCCAAGGCAAAGTGCGGATTATCCGTAATGTGTCGGAGATGGATCGGGTTCAAGCGGGTGATGTGTTGGTGTCGGATATGACCGATCCCGATTGGGAGCCGGTGATGAAGCGTGCCGCAGCGATTGTCACCAACCGTGGCGGCCGCACTTGCCACGCGGCGATTATTGCGCGTGAACTGGGGATTCCGGCAGTGGTTGGCTGCGGTGATGCAACTGAAATGCTGCGTGAAGGTGATGAAGTCACTGTGTCGTGCGCCGAAGGTGATGCTGGCTTTGTGTATGAAGGCTTGCTGAAATTCGAGCGCATGGACGTTGCGCTGCAAACGCTGCCCACGCCGCCGGTTAAAATCATGATGAACGTCGGTAATCCAGAATTGGCGTTTGATTTCTGCCAGTTGCCGAATGAAGGCGTGGGTTTGGCGCGTTTGGAGTTCATTATTAACCGCATGATCGGCATTCACCCAAAAGCCTTGCTGGCGTATCCAAATTTAGCTGAGCCACTGAAATCACAAGTTGAAGAACGCATCGCGGGTTATCGCTCGGCGATTGATTTTTACGTGGATAAAATTGCCGAAGGCATTGCCACTTTGGGCGCGGCGTTTTATCCGAAAAAAGTCATCGTACGTTTGTCCGATTTTAAATCGAATGAATATGCCAATTTGCTTGGCGGTACTGAATACGAGCCACACGAAGAAAACCCGATGATTGGTTTCCGTGGCGCGGCGCGTTACGTGGATAAATCATTCCGCGATTGTTTCGAACTCGAATGTCGCGCAGTGAAAAAAGTGCGAGACGTGATGGGCTTGACCAATATCGAGGTGATGATTCCTTTCGTTCGCACCTTAAACGAAGCGTCTTGCGTCATTGATTTACTCGAACGCAACGGCTTGAAACGCGGCGAAAACGGTCTGCGCGTCATTATGATGTGCGAAATTCCGGCTAACGCGGTGCTGGCTGAGCAATTCTTGCAGTATTTTGATGGCTTCTCGATTGGCTCAAATGATATGACGCAATTGACGCTAGGCATTGACCGCGATTCAGGTGGTCCGGTTTCCACATCGTTTGATGAACGCGACCCTGCTGTGAAGGCCATGTTGAGTATGTCGATTAAAGCCTGCCGCAAACTCGGTAAAGACATCGGCATCTGCGGCCAAGGCCCGTCCGATCACCCTGATTTTGCACAATGGCTGGTCGAAGAAGGCATCGAAACCATATCGCTCAATCCTGATACCGTGATTGAAACGTGGTTGTTCTTGGCGCGAGGCGGCAAGGCTGAATAGCCAATTTGCTGTTGAATCCGTAAAAGCCCAAAGATGATTTGGGCTTTTTTGTGGGTGTTAATCGCTCAAAATGGCCGAGTAATTACTGCAATGGGGTGTGCCGCGGCGCATCTCTTTGGGTAATTGGCCAAATTGGCGTTTAAAAGCAGTCGTGAAATTGGCTGGATTGCTATAGCCCGCGAACAGCGCGGCATCTGTAACGCTGAGCCCTTGCTGCAATTGCTGACGCGCCAAGTCTAGCTTTCGTCGCCGCAGGTAGGCAAAAATACTGCTGCCTATTTGCAGTTGGAATTGTTTTTGCAATGTGGTCACGTTGCTGCCGACCTGCTGGGCCATTTGGCTAAGTGACCATTGATCAGCATCGCCGCTGTGAATTAATTCCAGTAAGGTATTTATTCGCTGCTCATCTCGTGAACCTATTCGCGTTAATGTTTTGCCCACAATCGGCTCAATCCCCAGCATCAGCAATTCTAAAACGCGAGATTCTCTTTGTAATTTGTGCAGATGGTCGTTTGAATCGGCGCTTTGCAATAAGCTACGGCTCAATTGCAGTAGTTGCTGACTGGCTGGCCATTGGTGATGCGCTAAATGTTGACGACAAAATTTAGCCGTTGTATTGAAGCTGGGTATCTGGCTGTAGCCTCTAATATCAAACCACTCTGGCGGTATACTTAATACAATTTGCTGCTGAGCACCCAGCGCTAACATCGCTCGGCTATACGGTTCAGGCTCGGTACTAGAGAGCAAAAAACACCCTTGCTGCTGCGCATAAATGTTTTGCACCATGCCGCCCAATTGCATCGCAATTTTCCCCTGCAACATAATAATCAGTTTGATGCCTGGCTCCAATTCGGCATGGCTTTGTACTTGCTGCGTTAATTGGATGTCGCTGCAATGCAGCGTGAGTGCGCTATGAAACTGCTCATTGTACAAACGGCCAGCCAGCACGGGCCGTGGCTGCTCCGACCAAAGTTGCACATGGTGGGTATCGCGTTGCGATCTGAGGTTGGACATCTCAAGCATGGTGTTCTTATAAGTCCGGTTGCATATCAATAGTTCTTACGCCGCGATTCCTGACAAAAATCACTTAAAGCAAAGAAATGATTGCCGCGCGCAAAGGTCGATGGGAAATTTATCAGGCACAATTCACATTGTATTGATATTTATTCTCATTTGATAGTTGTATGTTACTGCGAAAAGGATTGTTTTATGGCTTCGGTGTCGGCATTAACCCATTTTACCCTGCGACCTATTTCTTTGTTATTGAGTGTCTTGGCGGTGGCGCATACCGCAGCGCAGGCAGCAGACGCAACGGTACTGAATGAAGTGGTGGTCACTGCGGCGGGCTACGAGCAACAAATTCGTGAAGCGCCAGCGAGTATCTCGGTGATTACGGGCGAAGAATTGCGCACCAAGCCGTTTAATAATCTGGCCGATGCGGTACGGAATATTGAAGGGATTAGCGTTACGGGCTATTCGCCCAACGATAAAGACATCCAAATTCGCGGTTTGCCGGGCGAGTACACGCTGATTTTGGTCGATGGCAAACGTCAAAATACGCGGGAGACGACCAATCGTGGTTCGGGTGGCGTGCAGGCTTCGCTGATTCCACCGTTGGCGGCGATTGAACGCGTAGAAGTCATTCGCGGCCCGATGTCATCACTCTATGGTGCCGATGCAATGGGTGGCGTGATTAATATTATTACGCGCAAAGTCGGTAAAGAATGGCAGGGCACGGTTGGCGTGAATGGCACGCTGCAAGAAGATTCAAATTACGGCAATACCGCAGCGGGTGATTTTTGGCTCAGCGGGCCTTTGAAAGAAAATATGCTGGGCTTGCAGATTTTTGGTAACTACAGCGATCGCGCTGAAGATTCGATTTATTACCCGAGCAATGGCACAGAAGGAGCTTATGGTACTAAAAACAGCAATGTCGGCGTGAAGTTGACGCTCACGCCGACTGAAAACCAGGATTTGATTTTGGAAGCCGCGCGTAATGAGCTGAGATATGACAATACCGCCGGTAAGACTGAAGCCATCGATGCCAGCGATTATAGAACGCTGCATTCGCGTGACAATCTGAGCCTAACGCACAACGGCCGCTGGGGATGGGGCTTGACGACGCTGGCCTTGTATCAAGAAAAAGGCGAGGAAAGCAATAAGGCCGATGGCGTGGATGAGCGTGCGCCGCGTGAAATTATCAATACCACCTTGGATGGTTTGGTGACCTTGCCATTTGATCGCCATATGTTGAAATTAGGAACGCAGTTCAGTCGTAATGAATTATCGGGCTTAGCGAAAGAATTTCCTGTTGCCGGTCATCCCGCCAGCCCGAATGAGGTGAGTGCCAAGTCATGGGCCTTATTTGTCGAAGATGAATTTGCGATCACGGATCAATTGTCGCTGACCGGCGGTTTGCGGATGGATGATTCTGATTTGTATGGCTCGCATTGGAGCCCGCGCTTATACGCCGTGTACAAATTGAATGATTTTTGGACTCTGCGCGGTGGTGCCGCCACTGGTTTTAAAGCGCCCACCTTGCGCCAAACCACGGCCGGTTATTGCATGACGACGGGTCGGGCTAATACTGGGCTGCGTCCTGGTTCATTGTGCGGTAATCCTGATTTGCAGCCAGAAGAAAGTACCACGCAGGAACTCGGTATTCGCTATGACGGCAGCCAAGGCGAATCATTCTCGCTGACCCTCTTTAATAATGATTTTGAAAATAAAGTCGTTAGTTACGATACCGGCAAAAAAGACCCAAGGAACAAAAGATTCAATGTTTATGTCTACGACAACCTCGATGAGGCGGTGATCCGTGGTGCTGAATTGGCAGGCAATTGGCCGATTAATCGCCAATGGGCGGTATCGGGTAATTACACCTATACGTACTCAAGTCGTGAAGGCGGTAAAGAGCCAGCGTATAACGGCAGCTCTCTGGACGGCCAGCCTTTGAGCCGTACACCCGAGCATATGCTGAACGCGCAAGTCGATTGGACGCCAACCGAGAAATGGTCGAATTACTTGCACGCAACGTATTCTGGCGAAGAGGTCTTTGCTGGGTTCCGTAATGGTGCAATGAATACCCGTACTCGACCAGGCTCACTCACCTTTGATTTGGGCGCGCGCTACGCGGTCAACAAACAACTGAGCGTGAGCTTGGCGGTCTTGAACTTGACTGACGAAATCGTCGCTGTCGATACCCGAACACGTAGCGAAGGTTTGGATGGCAATTGGATGGTGGACGAAGGCCGTCGCTATTGGATGAAAGCCGACGTGAGCTTTTAATTGATACGGTTTTGATCGATGCCGCAGCGCGTCACTGTGGTCGCGCTGCGGATTTCACTGCAAAGGAATCCTCATGTTGAGTAGCCAAACTGAGCTGGCCGCACCGAACGCCGACAAAGTGTTGTACAAACTATGCAAGCATTTTGCTTTAAAAATACCCGTTGATTTTGACACTGAGAATGCTGAAATTCATTTCCCGATTGGCGACTGTACGCTGCGCCGCGTTGCGAATCATTTACACGTGCAATGCCGCGCCGATGCGCCAGACAAACTCGCCAAATTAGAGCACGTCCTGCAAGACCATTTGGGCTTGATGCTCAAAGACCCAGCTCTGGTGCTGCACTGGCAGGCTGTGGCGGAAGAGATCAATTAGAGTGAGATTGAATTCTATCTATATTTATATGGGTATTGCCTGATGGGTATTGTTAAATAAAGTATATGGGCATATACCCATCAAGTGTGAAAAGGTTAATTGGATGCAAAATATGCACCTTGATGTTTCAATAGATGCCTTTCCCGCTGATTGGCAATCTGCTCCGCGTGAGCGGACCTGCTGTTTTGAGATTCGCTCGCAGCATACTGGTCAGCATTACCATATTTTGCTCGGCCTACCGGCGGCTCCGGCGTTATTGAGCGGTTACCCAACGCTATGGGCTTTGGATGGTTTGGCGACTTTTCCGCTGATGGAGCCGTTTCGCGCCCAGCCTACGAGCGAGAATGATAATCCGACCTGGCGGCAGCTCAAACCAAGCTTTGATGGTTTGATTGTCGCAATTGGTTACGCCAGCGGACAGCCGTTTGATGTGGACGCCCGCGCGCTCGATTACACGCCAGCAACGATGGCCAGCACGGGCGATTTCTTGTCACCACAGCATGGCGGAGCTGATGCCTTTTTGCGTTTTATCACCGAAGAATTACGCCCACTGCTTGCACAATATTTTGCCTTGAACGAGCAACAGCAAACGCTGTTTGGATTTTCGTATGGTGGCCTATTTACCTTGTATACGCTCAGTACTCAGCCGAAGCACTTTCAGCGTTACTGGGCGGCTAGCCCGTCGCTTTGGTTCGGTGAAAATCAAACGCTGAATCGCTTGCCGCAACAATTAAAGCATATTGATTTTGAATTTGATCGCGCTAAATTCGTTGTCACGGTTGGGCTGGATGAGCAATACCCAGCCAGTTTCGCATCCGCAGAAGTAGCGGCAAAATTAGCTGCGCGAACAATGGTCGACAATGCCGAGCTATTTGCGCAGCGCTTGAGTGAGTACAGTGATCAAACGATATTTGACGTTACTTTTCACGGACTGCCAGAGCACGATCATCTCGATATGCTGATGCACGGCGCGCGGCGTGTCATCGAATTTGCGTTTGCGCCATCGTAGTTTGGCCATGCACTAATGCGCCAGCATGTATCACTCACCGTTGTCTGTGCGATCCGATGGGCAGCAGAATAAAGTTTGGCTCGGGATGAAAGCGAAGCTGGGTCGCTGATGTTGCTTTATTAGCTTGTTGGTATATCCATGTACGCCATTATATTTATTGCGTACATGGATATACATGCTGTTATTGATTATTTTCTTGTGCCGTATTTAGTTAAGTGATAAAAGATTGTTGATAATCATTATCGTTAGTGTTGGCTGTGATTTAATCTACATTCGATGCGTAATAAATTAATTTGTTTAGGCTAAATATGAATAAAAAACTAGTGTGGCGTGGTGCGGTATTGGCTGCTTTGCTGGCAATTGGCACGTATTTTATTTTGGCTTCGTGGGGGCAGAGTGCTTCCAATGTCGCTGCAAGCGTTACCGCCGCAAGCCACCCAGTGATTGATGCTGCTGGGCGCACCGTGAGCGTGCCGCTCAAACCATTGCGGGTGCTGGCTTTGGGTGAGTTTGATCTGGATACATTGCTGGCTTTGGAGATGCCCCCCGTGGGGACGACCAATGGCCGCGGCCAAACTGGCGTGCCAAATTATTTGCAGCATAAAGCAAAAGATATTGCCAGCGTCGGCGCGTTTGCTCAGCCCAATATGGACAAAATCATTGCTGCGCAGCCTGATTTGATTGTGACGAGTGTGATTCGTGATCCGCAAATCATCGCGCAATTAGAGCGAATTGCGCCAGTGTTGATTACGACTAAAACAGGTTCCGACTGGAAAACTGCATTCAATCAAATGGCGACCTTGCTGGGCAAAGAAGCGCAAGCCAAGCAGTTTTTGGCGCAATACCAAGCGCGAGTTGCTGAGCTGAGTTTACATATCAAACCCGCGCAAACGATCAGTATCGTGCGCTGGGATCCCAAAGGCCCAGGTTTTATGCTGAAAGACGCTTTTGCCAGCTTGGTAGTGCAAGATTTGGGGCTCACTCGCCCAGCAGGGCAAAGGCAAGCGGGCGCCAATCATTCAAAACCATTAAGCCTAGAGGCGCTGACTGAGATTGACGCCGATTGGTTGTTTATTGGTACTTTGTCACCAGCAGGTGACGCGGCGGCAACGCTAAAAACAGTGCAAACCGCACCGGCGTTTAAAAATCTACACGTGGTTAAGAATCAGCAAGTTCGCATTATCGATGGCTCTTTATGGACCAGCACCGGTGGGCCACTTGCAGCATTGGCGGTGCTGGATGACGTCGAAAAAAATCTTCGTCCTGTGCAAATTGCTAATGCGATTCAATGAGTAGTGCAATGATTTATACCTTTGATCGCATTCCGCCTGTTCACTTGGGCGGGATACTGTCGTTCACTTTATTGGCGCTGATGCTTTTGTCGCTACTGTCGGGCTCGGGTCATTTGGGAATGGGTGCGAGTTTTGATTTTCTGCTGGGTAAAACCAGCGTTGATCAAGCGCAGTTGGAGATGGTGATGCATCAGCTGCGCTTGCCGCGCACGATGGCAGGCGTGATGGTCGGCGCGAGTTTGGGCGTGGCGGGCGCATTACTGCAATCGGCGACGCGCAATTCGCTGGCCGATACGGGGCTCTTGGGCGTGAATGCGGGGGCGGCCTTGAGTATTGTGATTGGTTTTAGTTTGGGCCTAGCGCACACCAGTCTGGATTATTTGCTGTGGGCATTTATTGGCGCTTTGATTGCCAATGCCTTGGTGCTGCTGATTGCGCAATCCGGTTTACAGTCGACGACCCAGTCGGGTTCGCCATTACGTTTGGTTTTGGCGGGTTTAGCGCTGGGCGCAACGTTTCAGGGCGCAACGTCGTATCTCTTGCTGATGAATGCCAGTGCGTATGAGCAATATCGCTTTTGGATTTTGGGTTCTTTGGCGGGGAGTAGTGCCGAGATGATTTGGCCTTTGGTGCCGGCTTTTACTTTGGGACTGATCGCGGCTTTGGTGATTGTGCGGCCACTGTCGGCGCTGTTGCTGGGCGACGATAGCGCGCGGGCGCTGGGTTATCGGCCAGGTTTGATTCGAGGTTTGGTCGCGATAATCACCACTTTATTGAGCGGTTTGGCGGTTGCGCTAGCTGGACCATTGGCTTTTTTGGGTTTGATTGCCCCGTATCTGGCACGAACTTTAATGGGGCCGCGCTTAATCAATCAGGTGATTTTCTCGGCCTTTCTGGGTGCGATTGTGTTACTCGCTGCCGATATCATCGCGCGGCTATTGAGCCAACCGTATGACTCGCCTGTGAGCATTATCTTGGCTTTTATCGGTGCTCCTTTGCTGATTATTCTGGTGCGATCTAATCGCTTGGTGGGCTAAACATTGTCTTCTGATGTCAATTATCAAGCTGATTCATCAGCGCCACAGGTATTCCAATATAAATCGGTCTCTGTGTTGTTTTCGATGGAATCGTTGCTCGGCACACTCAATATCCTGCTGATTTTGTTGGGCGCGATGCTTGTATCGCTAATGCTTGGCAGCACGATGCTGTCGCCTGAGGCCGTGATTCACGCTTTGCTGGGCGAGGGCGCTCGCGCCAACCAAATTTTACTCATTGAAATCCGCTTGCCGCGCATTATTGCTGGCCTGATTGCTGGCGCTGCGCTGGGTTTGTCGGGCTGCTTAATTCAAACGATGGCACGTAATCCGCTGGCGTCACCGGATTTACTGGGGATTTCACAGGGCGCAACGTTAGCGGTGATTTTGGGTTTCCTGCTAGGAAGTAGCGGTTTGCTCGTAGATTGGACGCTGGCTGTTTTTGGTGCCGCGCTGGCCGCTTTGTTGGTCATGTTGGCGGCGGGGCGCACTGGGCATCAAGGTTATCGCGTGTTGGTTGTGGGCTTAGGGATTGCCACTTTGCTGCGTGCAGCGGCTGAATTATTGCTATCGACGATTAATTTACAGCACGCGAGCGAGCTATATGCATGGAGCATCGGCAGCTTAATTGGCCGAGGCTACGCCGCATCGCTGCCAACCGCGCTGGGTTTGCTGCTCTTATTGCCGTGCGCAGTGTTGTTGTCGCGCCAGCTCGCTTTGCTGCGTTTTGAACCTGATTTAGCGAGTAGCTTGGGACTGAATGTGCGGCGGGTGCAGTGGTGGACTTTATGTCTGACGATTGTATTGGCGGCGCTCGGCGTGTCCATCGGTGGGCCGATTGCGTTTATTTCACTGACTGCACCCACTTTAGCGCGCCATTTTTGCGCGGCCAATCAAGTGCCATTAATGCGCTCGGCTTTAATTGGCGCGCTGATTGTCGTTTGTGCCGACACGTTTGGCCGCAGCGCGGGTGGTAGTGCTGAAGTGCCAGTAGGGGTGATTACCTGCCTGATGGGCGGACCATTTTTACTGTGGGTCTTGCTGCGTCGGGAAAGTAAATCATGATGTATATCGATGCAGGGATTGTATAAATTAAGCTGTATTTAAATACCTATGGTTTATTTGTGATGGGTTTATTGGTGCTGCGGATTTTTTTAATCCAGCAGTAGGCATTGAAATGAGATTAGCATGCGATTAGTAGTCGAGAATTTAAGCGTTCGTTATGACAACAACGTCCAAGCGGCAGTCAAGCAGGTGAACCTGAGCGTGACTGCTGGGCAGTTGGTGGTGATCGTTGGCCCCAATGGTTGCGGAAAGTCGACCTTACTACGCGCAATTGCGCGGCTGCAAAAACCGCAAACGGGGCACGTGCATGTCGATGGCAAAGACGTTTGGCAGTTGAGTGCTCGTCAGGCTGCGCAAACGATGGCCTTGTTGCCGCAGTCGCCGCTGGCGCCCGAGGGAATTAGCGTGATTGACTTGGTGCGCTATGGACGTCATCCGCATCAAAGCTTGTTTCAGCAATGGTCTGAGCACGATCAAACCGTGGTCGAGCAGGCGATGGCGGCGTGTAATGTCAGCGACTTGGCGCATCGACGGCTGGATAAATTGTCGGGTGGGCAACGCCAACGCTGTTGGCTGGCGATGATTTTGGCACAGGAAGCGCCGCTGATGCTGCTCGATGAACCGATCAGCATGCTCGATTTGGGGCATCAGATTGAAGTGCTTTCGCTGGCGAAAAATCTGGCGCGATCAGGTGCGAGTGTCGTGATGGTATTGCACGATTTGATCGCCGCTGCGCGCTATGCCGATGTGCTGGTCGCGATGCAGGACGGTCATATCGTCGCACAAGGCGCGCCACGCGATATCGTCACGCCAGCTTTGGTGAAATCGCTGTATGGCGTGCAGGCCGACATCTTAAGCGCGCCAATTGATGGTAGTCCAGTTGTCGTACCGTCGGCACTGCAGGCCGCTTAGGCTTGAATTAAAAATAATCCAGACTTTGCTGCAAGCATTGTTCATCATAGAGAACATTGTTTTTCGTGAAAAGGCGGTCTTTCTCTATGTTGGCAATGATGGTCTTGGTTTATCATCGTACTATTGTCAATTTGAACCTTAAGGAAAACTCTCATGCCGTTGACTCGTGCTGCTTTTGACCAATATATGGTGCCTAATTATGCGCCAGCTGCTTTTGTTCCTGTGCGTGGCGAAGGGAGTCGGGTTTGGGATCAGACAGGGAAAGAATATATCGATTTCGCTGGCGGGATTGCGGTGAATTCTTTGGGGCATTGCCATCCGGCTTTGGTTGGTGCTTTGACTGCACAAGCCAATAAACTCTGGCATGTGTCAAACGTGTTCACCAATGAACCTGCGCTGGAGTTGGCGCAAAAACTGGTTGAAGCCACTTTTGCCGATAAAGTGTTTTTTTGCAATTCGGGTGCCGAAGCCAATGAAGCCGCGCTGAAATTAGCGCGTCGTGCGGCGATTGAGCGTTTTGGTGAACAAAAGCATAAAGTGCTTTCGACATTAAATAGTTTCCATGGTCGTACCTTTTTTACGGTGACCGTGGGTGGTCAGCCGAAGTATTCCGATGGTTTTGGTCCAAAACCAACGGGCATTGAGTACTTTGAATACAATAATCTCGAAGCACTTAAAGCATTGATCAATGATGACACGGCCTGTGTGATTATCGAGCCGATTCAAGGTGAGGGCGGTGTGTTGCCAGCCGATGCCGCTTTCTTGCAGGGCGTGCGTGATTTATGTACCCAGCACAATGCATTTTTGATTTTTGATGAAGTGCAATCAGGGATGGGGCGTTCTGGCAGTTTGTTTGCGTATCAAGAATACGGCGTAGTGCCAGATATTTTGACTAGCGCGAAGAGCTTGGGTGGTGGATTCCCGATTGGCGCAATGTTGACCACGAACGATATCGCCAAGCATTTGGTGGCGGGTACGCATGGCACCACTTACGGTGGCAATCCATTGGCGTGTGCGGTGGCTGGCGCGGTATTAGATGTGATCAATACGCCTGAGACGCTGGCGGGTGTTAAAGCAAAGCATGCCCAGTTTGTTGAAGGCATCGCAGCAATTAATGCGAAATACAAAGTATTTAGTCAGGTGCGTGGTCTGGGTTTATTGTTGGGTGCAGTGTTGGCTGAGCAATACAAAGATCGTGCTAAAGATATTTTGGGCTTGGCTGCGCAAAATGGTTTGATGGTGCTGATGGCGGGGCCTAATGTGGTGCGTTTTGCGCCATCCTTGGTGATCACGGATGAAGAAATTAGTACCGGTTTGGCCCGTTTTGAAGCTGCTATTGCACAGTTTGTCGCTTAAGTAAGTCAGTCGTATTCATTGTTAAACCCGCCTTGATGGCGGGTTTCAGACTATTGACAAACCCCCTGCTTTTTAAAAAAAGTGGAGATTTCAAAGCAATAAAAACAATGAGTTAGAGTTTCGTTTTTTACTTTGTCATCAATCTGAAACCCGCCTTGATGGCGGGTTTTTTGTTTTTAGCGCGCTGATTTAGTCCAGATTTAAATTAATAGACGTTGGGTATATCAATATAGCCATTGATTAGTATTAATTTCAGTTAAAGACCCTGGTAAGTGGTTCCGAAAACAAATTTGAAAATTGATGCCGTAGCCATTTAGCAATTTTTCGACCACTTGCGCCATCGTTTCCTTG
>CAUPHX010000023.1:0-16401 GCA_963511125.1 uncultured Deefgea sp.
CAGATGCTTTGCCGTAGGCGTCCAGTTGATTCAAGTCGATGTCAGTACGGGCAGGAATACTGCCTTTGTGTTTGTTGTAGGCAATTTGAGCTTCAGGCGTCATCAGTAAGGTCGCAAAATCAGTTTGCGCCTGTTGACGTGCGGGATCTTTTTGTTTGAAGAAGGTTAGTGTATCGGCAGCAAAGCTGTATTCGCCATTTTGGGTTGGCGCAGCCCAGAATAGATAATCGGTATTGGCTTGTTTGTTGGCGGTATCAAATTCACCTTTCACCCAATCACCCATTAATTGCATCGCTGCGCGGCCATTGATAATGTCTGCAGTGACTAAATTCCACTCACGCCCAACGGGGTCGATAGAGCAGAAGGGTTTGATTCTACGGAAGGTTTCCAATGCTTTGATGGTTTGCGCACTCGATAGGGCTGCGTGATCTAACTTACTGAATGCACTGAGGTAATGATTGGCGCCACACATGCCGAGGGTGACAGCTTCAAATAAGGTGGCGACTTGCCATTTCACCTCGCTGTGCGCAATCGGTGTAATGCCAGCGGCTTGCAAGCGTTCACATAGACTAATGAACTCATCCCAAGTGCTTGGTGCACGCGTTTGGTTGATACGGCGCATAATCGCGGCATTGACCCAGAGTACATTCACGCGCGCTACGCCAAGCGGCACGGCGACGTAATGTCCTTCAGCGTGCATTTGGTCGTCCAAAATTTTGGGCAGAATTTGATTCCATTGTTGCGCATGCGCTAGGGAGTCCAGATTGGCAAAAATGTCACGACCCGTCCAGTTTTGGATCTTCACGCCACCAATCGCGACCGCTGTGGGTAAATTACCCGCTTCGACCGCTTTTTTGAGCATGCCCGGCACGTCTTTACCGCTGTGACTATCAGACCAGTGATGGTTAATCTTATTCAAACGCGCTTTGATGTCGGCGACGGCCCGAAATCCGCTGGCGGCAAACCAGCTGTGCAGTACTTCAATATCACCCAGTTGGAATTTACCAACCGCCTCCATCAACTCTCTGGCGCGGACATCCAATTGCTCAAGCGCACGCTTGGCTTGTTGCAATGCAGAGTCACTCGATTGACTCATATTATTGATTTGCTCTACTGAGCGGGCCATCGTGGTGCTGGCTGTGGTTTGTTCACGTGTTGAATCAGCAATCTCTTTAACCACCGTGACCACGGTGGACATCCGTTCGCCAATGGTTAGCATTTGCTGACGGGCATCTTCGGCGCGTTCCGCACTGCCGGTAATTCGGCTGGCGGTGCTATTCATTGATGACACGACATTTTGTGTTTCACGGTCGACGGTTTCGATGCGTTGCGTGATTTCGACCGTTGCGCTGGCGCTGCGCTCGGCTAGTTTGCGAACTTCATCGGCCACCACGGCAAAACCACGCCCTTGCTCGCCGGCGCGAGCTGCTTCAATTGCAGCATTGAGTGCGAGCAAATTGGTTTGTTGGGCAATATCCTTAATGACACTCACGATCATGCCGATTTCTTGTGAATGTTGACTCAGCGCATTCATCGTTTCGCCGAGTAATTCAAATGAGGCGGTCATTTGGCTTACTTCATCGGCAACACCTTGTACTGCCGTGGCGCTGATACTGGAAAGCGCCTGAGTTTCGCCTACCGTTTGATCAACGTCATTGGCGTTGTCGGCAATATGGGTAATGCTTACCGTGATTTCTTCTACCGCTGCGGCTGTCGCTGCGGCGTAATCTGATTGAGTGTGGCTATCTTTAACCAATTGGCCTGTTACAGAGGTTAGCTCGCGTAGGCCGAGTGAGAGACCTTCCATATCGCGCTGTACTTCACGGAATGTGGTCTGTAGATTTTGGCTGTATTGATTAAATCCGCGTGCAATTTCGCCAAACTCGTCGTTGCTATTGATGGTAATTCGAGTATTGAGGTCGCCGCCACTCGCCGCTAGACTTTGCATTGTGTGGGATAGTTTTTGCAAAGGACGTAATTGAAGTTGCACGGCAAAGAAAAGTAAAGCCGCCAAGATGGGTAGACCCAGCATGCAGGGGAGCCAGACTGAATTAAAATATTGAATCGCACTCACGATGCCGACTAAGCACAGAATATTGATCGCAAGGCAAAAGGCAACGATTCGCTGACTTACTGACATACCTATCTCCTCTCTCGCAAATTACTTTGACACGCATTAATGCCATTTAAGCAAAGGCTTAAGCAAATTTGGCATCATTGAGTATCGTACATAACTTGAGATAAGCTGAAGTATTTCGCCAAATTTTGAAATTGAGCGCAGATTGCCAGATCTTTTGTCGCTCCTCATCTTCACTATGGCTATGAGGGAACAAGATTAAAGAAAACGCTGCGAGTTACGCTGCTGAAAAGTGATTCAGGCAGGTATCATAGCGGTCTTATTTGAGTGTCGTATTGAGGGCAGGATGGCGATTAAGTTGATAGTAGGCTTGGGAAATCCCGGCGCAGAATATGAGGCGACTCGGCACAATGCTGGATTTTGGCTGGTCGATCATTTGGCGCGCGATGGGCAGATTTCTCTGCGGCATGACAGTAAATTCCATGGTTTGAGTGGTCGGGTGAAAATTGCAGGTCACGATGTCTGGTTGTTGCAGCCCCAAACGTATATGAATCGCAGTGGTCTTGCGGTAGTTGCTCTGGCGCAGTTTTATAAAATCATGCCGGATGAAATTTTAGTGGTGCATGATGAACTTGATATTGCACCGGGGTTAGTGAAGCTCAAGCAAGGTGGCGGTAATGGTGGTCACAATGGCTTGAAAGACATCCAAGCGCATTTATCGACGCCTAATTTTTGGCGTTTGCGACTCGGTATTGGTCATCCTGGCAATAAAAATGAAGTGGCTAATTTTGTCTTAAAGCCGCCACGGCGCGAGGAGCAGGACTTGATTGATGACACAATTTTGAAGTCACTCGCGGTGATGCCAAAGATTGTTGTGGGTGAAACGGGCGCGGCGATGAGCTTATTGCATACCGATGATTCAAAAAAACGAGAGCATAAACCTACGCCAAATAATAGTTAGGTATTTTGGTGTAGGGTATATTTATTATTATGTAGATTGATATACCCATTGGATTTTTGATGAACAATAAAGTAATTCCGGTTAACTTAGTGACTGGATTTTTAGGTGTTGGTAAGACGACCGCGCTGATGAATTTACTGGCTCAAAAGCCGGTCGATGAATATTGGGCGATTGTGGTCAATGAATTTGGCGAAGTCGGGATTGATGGCGCGACCCTTTCGTCGCTCGGCGATGGCTTGCAGGTGGCTGAAGTGCCTGGTGGATGTATTTGCTGCACGACCAGCCCAATGCTGCGTGTCACTTTGGGCAAGTTAGCCAGAGGAAAACGTCCAGACCGCTTGTTGATCGAGCCTTCTGGCTTGGGGCATCCTGCGGGGATTATCGACTTACTACGAGATCCGATGTTGGCCAGTGCGTTTGAAGTTCGCGCAGTCGTGAGTTTATTAGATCCGCGCCACATGGAAGATCAGCGTTATACCTTGCATGAAACATGGCGCGATCAATTGCAATTGGCCGATGTATTGATCATTAACAAGTGTGACGTCGCCGATGACACACAAATTACCCGCGCGGAGGCGATGGGAAAGGCGTTTTTTCCGCCCAAACTGGCGATTATGCGTAGTGTAAAGGGGCAGTTTTTGCCTGAACTCTTGGATTTAGAGCTTCATCCTGAGCGCTGGCCTGTGTCTGTGGAAAATGCGCATCGCCAAGGTGTTCATCACGGCGCTTATTCGTCAGCGTTGAGCCGATCTACGAAGTTAAAAAGCCCTCACAGTAAGGCGCAGTTAGAGCCCGAAGTTTGGCCGATTTGTAAAACGCAATCGAGTTTAGGCTCGCACAGTTGCGGCTGGATCTTTTCGCCCGAGACGGTGTTTAGTAGTAGCAAGGTCGCCGATTTATTTACCGCGATGTCGAGTGCTACAACGCTAGAGGTGGTGGGGATTACGCGCGGGAAGGGGATTTTTAATACCGAGCGCGATTGGTATCGTTTTGATTGGGTTGATGGTATGACCAGCGCTGCGCCAGATGCTTACCGGCGTGATAGTCGTTTTGAAGTCATTGTAGAGAGTGACGCCGCCCCTGATTGGCATTTACTGACTAAAGCCTTGATGGCGACGCAAATTAACCCGCCATCGCCGACCTAATTTGAAGCAGATAAGCGTCGACCATCGCTGTGTGGCCGGCGTCTTGCATGGTTTTTTTCCAACGTTCGATACAGAAATTTAAGTCTTCAGTGGTCGTCATTACATCAAACACATCACTGAGCATGAATTCCAATTTATTGGATAAGTAAGCCTGATCTGTCATTGCCATAATACGACGAATTTTAAGGCGGGCATTGGCGCGAGGAAGTGGCTGGGCATTATTCAGAGCAGGGGATGGCGCAATAGGTGCAGGTGTTGCTTGAGTTGCAACTGGTAGCGGGTTATCAGCAGCGCTATTCACAATCAACTTTAATTCCATCAGTTGCTGTAATTGTTTATTTAGTTCCTGGTGATCCGGTTGTAGCCCGAGCAAATCATCAAAGCGCTTCTGTCCATCAATCATGATCAAGATCTGGCGGAGGCGAATCGGAAATCCAGCACTGCGGCTTTGAATTTCACGAAGGCCAGCTTCGGTTTTGCTAAAAGTGCTATTCGTATTCATGGGGGATCTCTACACAGACTAGGTACTGAATATATCAAAATTAGAATTTCATAATATCGTGGTTATACCTAGTGAGATGTAAAAAAATGTTGCATCGAACTATCGGCCAGCGGCGAGTAGCAACCTAATCTGAGCAAGCTGCTGCTCTGCATAGCGCATTTTTCCTTGGTTTAGTAATTCCTCATACCATTCGGCAATCAGTTGTTCGATCTCTTGCCGTGTCTCAGCATGATCAAAATGAGACTCTAGTGCTGTTGTAAATTCACCACCTAAGTACAGCAAATTACCCTGCTGTAATATGCTTCTGATTTCTGCGAGTGAAACAGCGTCCGGTAATGGGTTATTGCTGAGTGGGGTAAGGGTGGGCGCATCAAGCTGCGTAATGAGTCCTGTGCTTTGTAGTTTCTCAAGTCGAAGCAATAAATCGTTGAGCGGCATTAATTTGGTGAGCGCTTCGACACTCATTTGACCGTCGATGACAATAAGAAGTTGTCGTTCACGAAAGCTTAGGTTTGCGCTTCGGCTACTAATCTCTGCTTGCCCAGCCGCCGTTTTTTCGTAGAAAGTATGATCCATGATGGTCTCGATTGAGCGTTTATTTATTCAAGACCGTTGCGGGATTTCTGGGTGAAAAAAAAGCCGCTCAATAAGATGAGCGGCTTTTTTAATTGGATGATGGGGGTTAGAGGCCACCGTAAGAGTGCAGGCCTGATAAGAACATATTGACGCCAATAAATGCGAAGGTCGTGACAAATAAACCAATCACCGCCCACCACGCCAAAATGTCGCCACGCCAGCCTTTAATCAATCGGACGTGTAACCATGCGGCGTAGTTAAGCCAAACAATGAGTGCCCAAGTTTCTTTAGGATCCCAGCTCCAATAACCACCCCACGCATCAGCTGCCCACATCGCGCCCAGTACGGTCGCAATCGTAAAGAATAAAAAGCCAACGGTAATGGCTTTGTACATCACTTCGCCGAGGGTGTCGTAGCTTGGGAGCTTGTCAGTCAAAATTCCTCTTGCAGACAAAAGTTGTGCAACACCCAGCATGGCGGCAATCGCAAATGCGCCATAGCCAACAAAATTAGCCGGTACGTGGATTTTCATCCACCACGATTGTAGGGCAGGGATTAGGGGTTGGATTTCATGCGCTTGGCGATCAATTGAATACCAAAGAATAAAGCCAACGGCGGCAGAAATAATCAGTAAAACAAAAGCCCCCATGCTTTTTGCGGCAAATTTGGCTTCGTAATACAGATACATCAAGGCCGTCATCAGGCAGAACAAGATGAAGACTTCGTACAAATTTGAAACTGGGATATGGCCGACATCGGCACCGATGAGATAGCTCTCATACCAGCGCACTAATTTTGAAATCATTGCTGCACCCGCTGCAGCCCAGGTGAGCCCACAGGCAATGCTGAGCGCAGTGGCTGATTTACGCAACAATCCCACCCAATACATCAGCGTAGCGAGGAAAAATAAGACGGACATCCACATGACTGCCGATTGGCTGGAGAGGACATATTTCAACCAAAAAGCACTTTGCCCTCGGTTTAGGTCGCCCGCATATAAATTAATTGCCAATAAAGACAGCGCCGCACAAACAGGAAAAAAGATGCGCATCGCTGGCCAAAACCAGCCAAACCAAATCAGCGATGCCACTGTGCCGAGCAAGATGCCTTGTTCATAATAATCGAGATAATCATGATAGTTCTGCCACGCAATGAGCGCGGAGCCGCAAATCACGATGCTAAACAATAGATCGATCCAGTTAAAGCGGCGGTTTTTTAAACTCTGCGTATTCATTTCGCGTGGCTCTTAATGGTGTGTGGGCTGGGTGGTTGGGGTTAGTGCTGCTATGTGCGCATCAAATTCACGGTCTAAGTCGGCCGTTTTACGGTTGCTACTCATTGCAATTAAGGTGTTACTCGGGCTGATCCGTACCCAAATCCGATTTTCTCGGATGTAGAACATGCTGAAAATGCCCAAAATCAACAGCAGTGAGCCTAGATAAACGACGTTTTTACCTGGCGAGCGCGTGAGTTGGAAACCGCTGGATTTAACTTCATTAAAACCATTGAGGACAAATAGCGTCGGTGAACCGTAATCAAATAGGCTGCTCGTCGCCACCAAACTATCCATCAGAAAACGGTATTGTGTCTCGCTGACGGGCATGACCGCTAAGCCTGCTTGTTCTTGTGCGATATCCATCACATCAATTGATGCACTTTGCAGCACTTTAAGATAAGTTTGTGCAACGTTTTGGCGCTGCTCTTTAGGGACTTGCGCATCTAAGAAACGTTCAATCGCTGGGAAGCCACCCAGACTAAATTGTGTGAGAACGCCTTGCGTGATCTCGGCAAATTGCGCTTCGCCTTCTTTTGAAACACCGCCCGCCTTGAGTGCTTTTGCCGCGGTACGTTTGGCAATCTCACTGTGCAGTGCAGGATTCAATAGGGTAGCTCTAAAACGCATATAGCTATCAAGCTGCATATCTTCATTAAGGGGTATTCGCGTGAATGCAAATGGTGCTGATACCTCACGACGCATACCTGTTAAAAAATAACTTGCATCTGATTCGATGAAGGGCTGCATATAGTTTTGGTATTCAACGGCTTGGCCAGTGTTGTCGCGTACTTTAAATTGGATCGTTGGGCCGAGATTACGTAAGTCATTATCGCTTTTGACAGATTGTACCGAGGCGAGTGCGGTATGGAGTTGATTAACTGCAACGGCCGAAGTGTCACCTACGGGTTTATCAAGGGTCTCGATATTGAAAGGGCGTAAATCGCCGATTTCCATTCGATACGTGGCTTTAGCTGCGGTGATTTCAAGTTCGCTTTGTGATTGTGCCGCTAATTTGGATTGCTGGTTAGTGCTTAAGTCCCATTGAATGAAATCAAGACCTGAGCCGCCATCGCCAAAACTGGCTTGATAAATTGCTACGCCATCGAAAATCAAAGGATGATTGACCTTGACCGTCGCACTTTGCAGCAAGGCACCGGTTTTGATGTCGAGCACATCGACATCACTGGCGAATAATTTGGGCATGCCAGTCGAGTAATGCTCGATATGGAATTTTTTGAGCTTGAGAATAAAGGGCAGTTCTTGCACAAAATAGCCATTGCCCGAGTTCAGAAACACCACGCTGGCCGAGCTGCCTTCACTCAAGTTCACGTTGCCACGAAACGATAAATTATTTGAGGATAGGCGTGATTGAGCTGGAATTTGGCTTTGTGGAATATTGCGTGTTTCGGATGTTTTGATATTGAGCATTTCCATGACTTTGAGTGGCAGATTGCCATCCATCAAGCCGCCAATACAAATCACCACAATCGCTGAGTGCGTAAATAAATAACCCAGACGCTGCCAACTACCTTTTTTGGCTGCAACCAGGGTGGCGTCACCCTCAACACGCAGGCGATAGCGATAACCGTGTTCAGTTAGATGCGCCAAAACCTGGCTTTGCTCTAGCGGGGCGTTGGTTTCATGATGATGTGACATCAAGCGCAGTGAGTTTTGGCTGGCTTTTTCGCGGTAACCTTTAATTTCTCGAATAACGCCGGGAAAGTGACGCCAAATGCACAAACAGGTTGAGAGCACTAAAAACGCCAGAATGGCTAAAAACCAGACGGAATGATAGACATCGAATAAGCCCAGCAGCTCAAAAACGCTGAACCAGAAGTCACCAAATTCAACTCGGTAATTGACATAAGGCTCGTTTTGCTTGAGCACCGTACCAATAATCGAAGCGATTGCGAGTATAGTCAGTAAGCTAATTGCAAAGCGCATCGACGATAATAAATCGAACAAAGCACGGCGAAATGAGGTGGTTTTTTGTGTCATTGTAAAATCAAAAAAGGGGCAAATTGCCCCCTTTAGTACGCGAAAGCCGGAATGAGTTCCGGAGTACGCTTAGTGAATCGATTGAATAAACTCGGCGACCGCTTTGATTTCTGTATCAGACAGCTTCGCGGCGATTTCGGTCATCGGTAGATTGTTCGTGCGCTCACCATCGCGGAAAGCTTTAAGCTGGGCAGCAGTATAAGCGCTGTGCTGACCACTCATCAGAGGGTATTGCGATGGAATCCCTGCGCCAGCTGGGCCATGACAGGCCATACAGGCAGGGACACTTTTCGCTGCAATACCACCACGGTAGATTTTTTTGCCCGCTTCAATCAAGGCTTTATCTGATGCACCGCGTTGTTTTGGCTTTTGCTGACTAAAATAAGCCGCAACGTTGGCCATGTCTGCAGCAGACAATGGCGTTGCCATTCCCAGCATGATGGCATTTTTACGTTTTTGACTCTTGAATTCTTGCAACTGTTTGATGATATAGTCAGGGTGTTGGCCAGCAAGACTAGGGTTGGCGCTAGCAGCACTATTCCCATCTACGCCGTGACAAGACGCACAGACTTGATCTGCAATGACTTTACCCTTGCTTGGGTCGCCTTTAATATTGGCTGCAAACACAGCGGGTGACATCATCAAAAGTGCTGCAATGCTCACTGCAACAGACATGCTGCGCATATATTCGCTCCTGTATGTGGAGTACGTCGGTCTAAGGTGCCGACGATAATCATGTAAATACTGGTATTCTATAGCAAGACTCCGATACAAACCACAATGGCACCCATAGATGTCCCTATTTCAAGGTTTACAGTTCCTCACAACTGTCAATGATTTAAAAACTTTACCGCACGAAGGCGTCGAAGTCGCTTTTGCTGGGCGTTCTAATGCGGGTAAATCGAGTGCAATTAATACGCTTGCGAATATAACTCGCTTGGCTTATGTCTCTAAAACGCCGGGTAGAACGCAACATATTAATTATTTTGATTTTGGCAACGAATGTCGTTTGGTCGATTTGCCAGGTTATGGTTATGCGGCAGTACCAGAGCGTATTCGCAAACACTGGCAAGGCTTATTGGCGCAATATTTATCGCATCGCGATAATTTAATTGGCCTTGTGCTGATCATGGATAGCCGCCGCCCTTTAACGGACCTCGATCGCAATATGCTGGCTTGGTTTAGGCCGACTGGTAAACCAATTCATTGTGTGTTGACCAAATCAGACAAATTAAACAATCAAGAAAAAGTGTTGGCTTTGCGGACCGTAAAGGCAGAGTTCGCCGATGATGCAATGATTACAGTACAGCTTTTCTCTAGCCTGAAAAAACAAGGTGTAGATGAAGTTGAGCAGGTGGTCGGTGGCTGGTTTGCTGCGGCGAAAGAGTTGCAACAGGGCATCGAACCGACGGGCGGCGATTCAATTTCTTGATGTTTGAGGCAGAAAAACTATCTTAATCACAGGTGCGCCCCTGCACCTCCCGCTTTTCCTCCCTGAGCGGGGCTTCGGAAAGTCGAAGCGCTCTATATAGCCCCGATCTGGTATTTTTCTGGTCGGGGTTTCTTTTTTTTTGCTCGTTTAGGCTGAATTTGGCTGCAAATGCCAACACCTTACGCTATTAGCCTTGTCTAATATCAGTGACAGGCCTTATGATTTTCCACTATGTATAAACTGTTCATCAGTTCACCTACTCTAGGTGTACTATCTGATTGCGTTGTGTTTGCTACGATATTTTGTCCTAGCTAAAAAGTAACGGGGAATTCCAATGTCTAGTCTTGCTGGTATTAAGGTGATGGTTATCGATGACAGCAATACCATTCGACGCAGCGCTGAAATATTCTTGGGGCAAGCTGGATGCAAGGTGATTTTGGCTGAGGACGGTTTTGATGCCTTGGCTAAAATTACAGATAACCACCCTGATGTGATTTTTGTTGATGTGATGATGCCTCGCTTGGATGGTTATCAAACGTGTGCCTTGATTAAAAAAAATCCGCGTTTCAAATCCACCCCTGTAGTAATGTTATCTTCAAAAGATGGTTTGTTTGACCGAGCACGTGGCCGTATGGTTGGCTCGGATGAGTATTTAACTAAACCATTTACCAAAGACAGCCTATTGGCTGCCGTGGGCACTCATGCGACGAGTGCGACCTAATTTAAAACTAATGGACTAAAAGCTATGACGATCAAAAAGATTCTGATTGTGGATGACTCACCAACCGAGCGTCATTTTTTGGGTGAATTACTAACTAAGAACGGTTTTCAAATTATCACTTTAGAGTCAGGTGAAGAGGCGGTTGCCCGTACTAAAGAAATAATGCCGGATTTGATTTTAATGGACGTTGTGATGCCTGGAATGAATGGCTTTCAGGCAACGCGCACGATTACCCGTGATGAAGCGACCAAAAACATTCCAATCATTATGTGTACATCAAAAAACCAAGAAACGGACATGGTTTGGGCCAAGCGCCAAGGCGCTACGGAATATGTAGTCAAGCCGGTTGACCCACAAGAATTGCTGAATAAAATCGCATCGCTATAAAGCGAAAAGTTGAGGGCGTGATATGGCGAAGCGAATCACCCAGCGCGTGAGTTTGCGTGAGTACCAGCAAGGGGTAATGCAGCGTTTGCAAAGTGCAACTTTGGTAGCGCAGGTTGATGCGCGTTTAGGTTTGCAAATTGGTAATGATAATTGGTTGGTTGATCTGGCCGATGTCTCTGAAGTAATGCCTGTGCCCGTGGTGGCAAGCGTTCCGCTGGCTCACTCATGGTTTAAAGGCGTTGCCAATATTCGCGGTAATTTGGTCAGTGTGGTCGATTTACCCGCGTTTTTTGGTCAGCAACACCTCGGCTTTACTTTGCTCGCACGCTTGGTGTTATTGCAACCACGTCATCTGCCGCACGCTTCAGTGTTGGTTAATAAAATGCTGGGTTTGAAGCATTTGGCCGACTTAGAGGCAATGCCACTTGAAGATGTGGAACCTGCTTGGGTAGGCGGTAAATATAAAGATGCGGCGGGTCAAATTTGGCGCGTTTTGGATGTGGTGAAGTTAGTGAATGAGCCAGCATTTTTGCAGACTGGAATTGCATAATAAAATCAAAGGTCACTCAGGGGTGGCGCGGGAGGTAGCATGGCAGTGATGGATCGCATCAAGGGATTGTTTTCTGGTAGTGATAAAGCAGGGAAATCGCGTCAGGGTGAAAACAAAAAAGCATTCGACCCATCTAGAACCACATGGATTCTAGATAAAATTCGTTTGCCAGAAGGCGATGACGTTAAGTCGCAAAAACCAATTCCATTGATTGGTCATTTGCCTACTCGGCAACAGATGGCGATTTTTCTTGTGACGATGGTCGTTGCTATTATTCTGTTTGCTGTAACCGCGTTTCTCTCGTTTCGTTCCAGTACTATTAATGCAGATCATCAAGCGACTGCAACTGAAATGCAGATGCTATCTCAGCGGATTGCTCGTGCTTCAACACAAGCCGTTCGAGGAAATACTGAGGCATTTAAAGTTTTGGAAGAATCGTACAGTCGTTTTAATGAAAACTTGACTCTACTCATTGAAGGACAAAGTGCTTGGAATATTTTTCAAGTGACTGGTGAGGAGCAATTAGCTCAAATTGAAACCGTATGGAACACCTCATTTCGGCCAAATCCAAGCCGCCCAACGGTTGATACGATTCTAAAACAAAAAACATCTCTGATGTCTGTGGGCAATAGCGTTGAAGGTATTCATAGTAATGATGCTAAGTTGTTGGAGCAAACGCAGCAGTTCGCGTCCCTTTTGACCGATAACGGTGGCACCTTACGTGAGTTAGATTACGCCAACCAAATGGCAATGTTATCGCAGCGCGCCTCTAAAAATGCTAATGCCATGTTGGCGAGTGAGCTGATCAATCCTGAAGTGGTGTTCTTATTAGGTAAAGACGTATCGACGTTTAACGAAATTACTGCTTCTTTCTTGGATGGTAATCCTGAGTTGCAAATTCGCCCAGTAACGACGACTGAAATGGCGAATAAATTAGAGCAAATTCAGGTGTTGTTTAAAGATTTTGAAGTGGTTGTAAGTGCATTTTCAAAAAATATGCAGCCACTAGTGAATACGCGCTTAGCCAATCAAGCGATTGTCCGTGATTCAGAAAAACTATTGACTGATACAAAATCATTGGCTGAGCAATACAGTAATTCGGTTGGTGGCTTTGTTGTCTCTATCGTTGAGGTGATTCTCATTGCAATCGCTTTGGCCTCATTGTTATTGCTGGTTCGAGTATTTAACCAAGAGTCGGTAAAGCGTCGTTTGGCGTCAGAGTCAGAAAACCGCAAAAATCAGGATGCGATTTTGCGCTTACTGAATGAAATGGGGGACTTGGCTGATGGTGATTTGACGATTCGTGCATCGGTTACCGAAGACCTAACTGGCGCAATTGCAGACTCGATTAACTTTACCATTGAAGAGTTGCGGACACTGATTACCGGTATTAACCGAGCAACAGAAAAAGTTAACTCGTCTTCTGCAGAAGCTCAGCAAATCTCTACTGAATTATTATCTGCTGCCGAGCGCCAATCGCGTGAGATTGAAACGACTAACCGCAATGTTGCGCAAATTGTTAGCTCGATTCAAGGTGTTTCAAGTAGTGCTGCTGAATCTGCCAACGTAGCGAAAGCATCGTTGGCGGCGGCGGAGTCTGGCGCTGAAGCGGTAAATAACCAAATTAAAGGGATGGGTGAAATTCGTGAGCAGATTCAAGAAACTGCGAAACGAATTAAACGTCTGGGTGAGTCTTCCCAAGAGATTGGTGAAATCGTTGAGTTGATTTCCGATATTACCGAGCAAACCAACGTCTTGGCTTTGAATGCGGCTATTCAGGCCGCGGCCGCCGGTGAAGCGGGTCGAGGCTTCTCGGTAGTTGCTGAAGAGGTGCAACGTCTTGCAGAGCGTTCTGGTGAGGCGACCAAACAAATCGGGGCGATTGTGAAAACGATTCAGGCCGATACTCACGATGCAGTTGCCGCGATGGAGTTGTCAACGCAAGGTGTGGTTGAGGGGGCAAAACTCTCGGATGCTGCTGGTAATGCTCTATCCGAGATTGGTAAAGTTTCTCGTGAATTGGCGCGATTGATTGGTTCGATTGCCCATGAAACAGAAGACCAAACACAATTGGCGAGCCAAGTTAGTAATACGATGCGTGACATTTTGTCGATTACTGAGCAAACCACCGCCGGTACTCAGCAATCCGCAGCGGCGGTTGGCCAATTAACGGGCCTCGCAGCTGAGCTTAAAGCGTCGGTTTCTGGTTTCAAACTGTCCTAATAATCTCCAGACCGACCTCATTGAGGTCGGTCTTTATCATGGAGCCCCGCCATGAGTATGCACACCGAATTTGATAAGGGCTCTTTGTTGTGGGTTAAGGCTGAAATTGATAGCACCTTGGCTCGCGCCAGTGATGCGCTTCAGCAATACACCAGCAACAAAGACGCTGCCGTACTAAAACACGCAAAAACGCATTTGCACCAAGCTTATGGTGCACTTGATTTGGTTGAACTAACTGGTTTGGCTCGATTTTGCGAGGAAGTTGAGCAAGTTTTATTGGTTTTAGAAAACGGTGAGCATGATGCCGTTGGCTTGCCCTTGGTGTTGCGTGCCATTCAAGAAATTGGACAATACCTGGATCGCCTAACGGCTGGTATGCCCAATATTCCACTGTCTCTTTTGCCTACGTTTCGTGAACTAGCACAATTACGATCAGGGAACCCTTCTGGCTCTGAGTTGTTTTTTCCGCAGTTTTTGTTGGAAATGCCAGCAGGGTTGCCGCAGAAAACTGCAAATTCAGTAGAAATGAGTCAGGTGATTAAACAGCAGCGAATCCGCTATGAGAGTGGTTTATTGCGCTGGTTAAAGGGGCAAAAAGAAGTTGCGCCTGTGATGGCAGCTAGCTTGGCTGAGCTAGCCAAACATCAATCAAGTACCTTGCCACGAATTTTCTGGTGGTCTGCGGCGGCGTTGGTTGATGGACTTGCGACCAATCGCGCAGAAGTCGATTTAGATCCACAACAAGTTCTATTGCGCTTGAACTTGCAAATCCGCCGGCTTGCAGATGGCTCAAGCAAAGTCGCGGAACGATTATTTCGCGACATTTTGTATTTATTGCCGCAACTCGATTGCGATAGCCCCTTGGCGTGCCGCCTTGCTACCGAATTTGATTTAAGCGATTTATTTCCAAACGCGCAAACGTTGATGTCGGCTGAGGCGATGGCTTCAGAACAAGTTGCACGCTCATTGCGTGATGAATTATCGTTGGCAAAAGAAGCTTGGTCACGTGTTGCCGCAGGTAATCTAGAAAAAACGAATACGGTTCGTCAGCAGATTCAACAGCTTGCGCTTAAATCGGCACCATTAAATATTGAAGGTTTAGGCCCATTGTGGGAAGGCTTGTTGGCTGCGGTATCGCAGGGGCAGGCGAGCCAAGCTTTGGCACTCGAAGTCGCTACAGGATTATTGTTAGCAGATAACGCATTGGCGATTTATCCAAGCCATGCCGAGGATTTTGCTCAGCAAGTCACCGCTCTATTGCGTCGATTAAGCGATCCAACTGCAATTAATGAACTGCCTTATCTGGATGAAATTAGCCGTGAGGCACAAGATCGTTTGCTCTTGTCGCAACTTGCGGTAGAAATGCGCAGCAATTTGCTCGCGATCGAAGAAGTACTTGATGCGTTTTTCCGTAATGCCGAAGAGCGTCATGCTCTGGTCGAAATTGAACCCATGCTGCGTCAGGTGCAAGGCGCACTGATGATGCTTGATAAACAAACAGCGGTTGATCTCTCGTATGAATGTTTGGTACGGATTTCGCATCATGCTGGGGCTGAATCAAATCCAGAACTTCACGAACTAGAAGAGTTGGCTGAAGCCTTATCAGCGCTTGGCTTTTACGTGAACGATTTGGCGCAAGAGCGTGATGATGAAGCAGCACTTCTGCCGCTATTGCAACGTTTAACTGGCCGCGAAGCGGAAGTGGCTGTGGCTGATGAACTCACTGCGCTAGAGGCAGAACCTGAAGTGGCCTCGGCAGCACCTGAGCCATTGGTCGCAGTAGTGCCAGAGCCTGTTGTTGAATCACGTGTCATGCCGATTTCAGAGGCTGCAATTGATGCCGAATTGCTTGAGGTCTACTTGGAAGAGGCCGTCGAAGTATTGGCGACGATTGAAAGTCAGCAAATTCTATTACATAGCAACCCACAAGATCGGGAAGCGTTTACCACGATGCGCCGTAGTTTTCATACCCTCAAAGGTAGTGGGCGTATGGTTGGGCTGTATCAATTGGGTGACGTGGCTTGGTCGATTGAACAGTTGCTCAATAAATGGCTACAACTAGATAAACCTGCATCAGAACGTTTGTTGGCTTTACTCGATTTCACCCATTTAGCTTTTGTGGGTTGGGTCGATCAGTTGCAGAAAAGTGGTCAAGTTGAGGTTGAAGCCAGCGCCATTGAGGCTGAAGCACTGGCGCTGCGTAATGAAGTGGACGTTGCCGAAGACGAAGATGATATTCAGATTGCCGCACCTGTCGTTGAAGTGGAAATGGCGGTTTCTAATGACATCCAGATTGGTGATGTCACGGTATCGGCGACCTTATTTACTATTTTCTGTGACGAAGCTCGGAAATATCTGAGTGCTTTGTCGCATGGCGTAGAGGTGCTTGCTGAATCAGGTGACGTCGAGGCCAACTTTATCTTGGCCGCTCATACATTAGGGGGGATTACCTCTACAGCCGGCTTCCGACCGCAGGGTGAGCTGGCATACGCTGTTGAGCATGCTCTCCAGCATCTCTCGCAAGTGGGGCGTGAGCAAGTCCCGTTGTTCGCA